>CBFGJQ010000066.1:0-16257 GCA_965649095.1 Caldifarciminota bacterium
CAAGGTCTTTTGCCTTTGAATAATAAATCAAGGCATTCTCGTAATCACCCTCACTAAAATAGACATTGCCGAGATTATTGTATGCCCTTGCTGAATACGGATCAAGTTCAATCGCCTTGTAATAAAAATTCTTCGCCTCCGAATACTTACCCGCCTCAGCATATATATTGCCAATATTGTAGTATCCCTCAGGCTGTCTTGGGTCATATTCTATTGCCTTATAGTAATAAGAGAGCGCAGATTCAATTTTTCCGAGTTTTTTGTATGATGCACCAAGAAGATTATATGCCTCCGCATAGTCGGATTTATAGGCTAATGACCTCTGTAGATAAAAAATAGCCCTTTGATAATTGCCCTTATTGTATTCTACTTCCCCAAGCGTAAGATAATTCAATGCGGGATGGACTGTGCCGATATTAAAGACCCTGATATTAAAAAATATAAAAGAGCCAATAAATATCAGAAGCGCAGTCTTTAAATCTCTTTTTTGACCCAGGTCTTTAATAAATGATACAATACCAAGACTGGCAAGGATAATGAGAAATGGGACAATGGTCAGACGATACCGGGCACAGACAAAGAAGAAAATGAACGACAGAGAATAGGGGATGACAAAAAATAAGATAAGGGAGATATCACTCTTCTTCTTGCGTGCATACCACAATCCAAGAATTGATAGAGGAAGGAGTATTCCAAAGGGAAACTGGAGGAAGGGTAGATTTATGATTAAGAATTTTAAATAACTGAACTGGCTAAAGAAATAGATATCCCGGTTATTTGAAATCTCAAAACCACCCAAGAAGAGGTATGCCTTTCTGATAAATAAATAAAGTGCCTTGAAAGGTTTCTCTTTTATAAAGTTAAGCCCCTGATTCAACCAGTAGCGGTCAATCTCCGAATTCTTTAAACTTCTACCCATCGCCTCTTCAGCAATCCTTTTGGCATCATAAAATCCACCCCACCACGATTTTCTCGTCCCGGGCACAATTGCTGTAGCACCATCCGAATTGGGATTATTTCCGATATAAAAATTCACCCCTGCCTGCCAGGCGATGGGCACAAACTCCCTGCCCACAAGATAGTTTCTAACCGTCACCGGCAGGATTGGTATTAACACGCCAACCAGACCAGAGAGGAATGCGGATTTAAAATTTGCGGCAAATTTCTTTCTTAACCAGAATGGTAAAAATACCAAAAAGGCAAGGATATTGGGTCTGGTAATTGTGGCAAGGCCAAAGATAATACCAATAATAAACCAGTGGCGGTTCCTCTTTTCCGAAGTCTTTTTTAAAATCAGATAAAATCCGGTAAGGGTAAAAAAAATCAGAACCGTGGGAAGGAGCAGTTCGTTATCAAAGTAAATAAATAGCGGATAGAATGATGCAATTAAGCCACTTAAATTGCCCACCCTTTTATTAAAGAGGGTTATCCCGAGTCTTTGAATCAAAAGGCAATTTATGGCACCGATTATAGACTGAATTAGGCGGGGAATAAAGAGATTTATGCCAAATATCTTATAAATAAGGGCAAGGAAGTATGGATATAGCGGGGCACGAAAGAATGAGTCCCTGCCGAACCAGGTACCTTTAATGATAGAAATCGCCCAGTTGTGATGATATAATGCATCCATAACTGGGTAATAAAAGAGCGGGTCATTAAACCTTATCCAGAGGAGATAGACAATTCTGAGAATAAGGGCGGTTAAAAAGATAAAAACCGTCCATAGCTCAATCCTCAAAACTCGTTGGTCCTGGAGGCGAAATCCATATACTGATTTCCTGCTCATAATTATGGACGCAAATTGCATGGCGAATTGTAGTTGCCTGATTTAGCAGGCCTTTTAGTAATTGTCCTATCTATCTTAAATAGCCCAATGAATTGGGTAACTACATTTTTGAGAAAAACTTACGAGGCTAGGTCGTAGCTCCATTCTGACCCCCGGCCCTGAACCCTAACGCCAGGGTTGTCCCAGGGTCTCAAAAAGTGACAAATACTAATTGCGACACAGCCTCTTATAGATTACCAAAAAATTGTGGGGGGCATTCGCCCCCCCACAATTTGCTTGAGAATTCCTATTACCGAACGATGATGAACTTCCGGACGATGTTAATCCCGGATTCGGTCTTGAGATTGTAGAAATAGACACCAGATGGGAGGTCAAGGTTAAGTGAGTGGGTATGTATTCCGGCTGAGAGATTACCCGAGACGATGGTCTGGCAGAGCCTTCCGGATGCATCATAGAGAGCGAGGCTTCCCTTTGTTGGTTCGGGAATGTTAAATTGAATATCAACCTTGCCATTTGAGAGTGTAGATACCCTCAAGAGGGCATCCTCTGGAGTCAGAGAGAGCCATTCACCAACCCCCGGTGCAATCGGAATAATATGGGCACGGATGAGCCAATCACCACCGTATGAGGTGATTGAGAAGGCACCATTATATAGTTGCCACATATAGTTGCCCTGGCTGACCCCGGCATCAATTGATAGCCCGGGGCAATTAGGATAGTCTACAGCTTGGATGTAGAAGACATAGACATTGTCACCTGCTGTGAAGTGGGTCAGGGTTGTATCAACCGGAATATAATTCCAGGCACCCCTGGTGATTGTTGTATTGGCAAGTTCCCAGCGCATATTCGTAGGTTGAGAGGCACCATCATAGATTCTCAAGGTCGCAGTATTACCACCGGGTGAGGGCCAGGAGGTATCCCAGAAGTGCATAGCAATTGAATCAACCCACCATTCGGTTGTAACCGGGAACTGGACACCCCAGCCATTGTTGGCATAATACCATGCCCAGGCATTATATGCACTTCCATCATCATAATAGAGCCAGTTGGTTGCCTCAACCTGCTTGGTTAATGTATCGTTTGCCGGATTCTCATCACCCGCGAGTTGGGTATAGACGGTGACCGTATAGAAACCACTGGCAAATGTGAACTGGTCAGGGAATGTAATATCAAGATTTGTTCCTGGGGCAAGGTTTGAGACACTGTAAGTAGATGAATAACTACCGGGATTGATTGTGCAGGTGACATCAAAACTTTCGGTATTGGTGCCATAGTTGCGCACCGTCGCCTGTGGATTTGTGGTATAGTTTTCAGGAACAACCGATGGAATATTGATTGATAATACACCGACATCATGCGCCAGGGAGACCAGGACACCGAACTTATCAAGCATCGTATAGACCATCTGCTGCCAGGTTGACCAGTCAGTAGGATTACGACCATCAATCGCCCAGAATGAGGAGATAAAATTACCAGAATTCGGATAGGCAACTGCCGGATAAGAGGAGAAGCCAACATCAAGCAATAACTGATGTGCCTGGGCATCAGGAGTCAGATTATCTTCATAAAAAGAGTTAGACGCGTAATCACAGTTGAATGTGGTATTCAATCCGGCAAGTTCTGCCTGCCCTTGGATATTCGCCGTAGTAGTATTATTCACATCTTCAACATAACTTGCCACATGGAAGTTATTCACGATAAACGGGCCACTTCCTGCCCAGATGATGTCCTGACCGATTAACCAGACCTTACCACCCCCACTCATATAAGAGGCAATGTTTGATTCGTCTGTCGGAGTCAATGCATCACCACTCTGCCAGTCATCATAACAGTTCCAGATTACCAGTTGATATTGCTGCATCGTTGCCAAATCCGGACCGTTCTGCCCCTGGGCAGTTGTTGCATACCAGCCATAATTGCCGGCACCAACGATATTATTCAGGAGTGTCTGCCAGTTTGGGTCGGGATGGGTTGCCGGACCAAATGCACCGCTATAGTCCTCAACAAAGAGAATCGCCTGCCTTATTGCAGGAATATATACTGGTCCGGTTGATCTCTGTGATATCGCATTCCGGGGAACTTCCCCAGGCACTCCCCTTGTTATCCCCGGGACTACCTTGTAGCCATATAATGCTACGACAAGTAATCCCAGAAGTATAGATGTCACTCTTTTCATCTCTTACTCCTTTCTTGGTTGCTCCGCAACAGGCGGAATTGAAAAGATTCCGACGCGGATTTATACCGATCCGTCTCTTTTTGTCCCTAAGTCCCTTTTTCTCTTGCCAAGGCATCACCCCCTTTCTTTTTATAATTACCTCTAATTATATCCATAATCATTAGTATGTCAACCCCCATTAAAATCTCGGGAACGGCCGATAGGTCGCCATCATAATCCCACCCGCAATTGCCCCGATAATTATATTTATCACAAACATCACGATAATCGCAACAATCATATAGCCAATAACCTTCTCCTTGGGTGTATTCATCATCACCGGCATTCCAAGATACATAAGATAAAGCCCATAAAGGGAGGCAAGGAGCACAAGGATGCCAAGAACCGGCAAGATATAGAGGACTCCGGCGACAAAATAAGGTGTCATTGAGTATACTGCAAGTTTGAAGGCACTGTTGATATCCGGAACCGAATCGAATGACGGTGCCAGGGCATTTATTATAATTCCGTCAACATAAAGCCCAATTAGGGTTAAGATGTAAAAGACTATTGCCCAGACCAGGGCGGAGGCTATGGGATAACGAATTGTCCCCAGAAATCCAATATTCACACCGATCAGGGCATTACCAATGAGCCCGCATACCGCCGGAATTAGCGCCAGTGGCACCGCATAACCGGTCATAACCTGTGCCATAGCAGCAGGCTCACCCTTTATCTTCTCCCACTCAGTCTTTGGACTGAATAGAATACCCCTAATCCTTTCCATCATTATTCCTCCTGATAGGAAAGTATATATGAATAAAATGAAAAGTCAAGGGAAAAATTGCTTGACTTGAGACTATTTTTTTAGTAAAATTTATTATGCTCCTCTTACTGCTCTTCAGTCAGGTCTTCTCCTATCAAAAATCCAATGGTCTATTTATTACGAATATCCCTCCCCTAAAGACCGAAGGGACTGTCCCAAAGGAAAAGTCTGACAATAACTACGAAGGAATAATTACGCACTATTCAGCCATATACGGAGTTGACCCGGAACTGGTGAGATTGATAATTGAAAAGGAGTCAAGATTCAATCCCCGGGCAGTGTCAAAGAGTGGGGCAATGGGATTGATGCAGTTGATGCCGGAGACGGCGAGGAGATTGGGAGTGAATAATCCATTTGACCCGAGGGAGAATATTGAAGGTGGTATAAGGTTTTTGCGCTATCTCTTTGACCTGTTTGGGGGTGACTTAAAATTGACCCTTGCGGCATATCACGCCGGTCCCGGGATAGTCAAGAGATTGAATAAGATTCCTCCCATTCCCGAGACAATCGCCTATGTTGATTATATCATCTCCAGGTATACCGGTTCACCACCCCAGCCTTTGTATTTCTTAATGACGGAAAGCGGTGTTCCCTTATTAACAAACCGTCCAAAGTAGTAACTCCTCAATTAGAGGACTTCTATTGAAAATTCACCAGCGGGAAAACCGGAATGCTGAAAAGAGAAGTAAGGGAATCCCACCCCTTGCAGAATCTTTAGACCGGTATAATCCGCCACGCATTATTTTCGTTAGCAAGCCCCTCTTGGGGAAGTCTATCTTACTATTAAGCGGTATAAAAAGAATAGAAGGATAATCATTATTATAAGGCCAATTCCCACAAATCGCATCGGCTGGTAGCGCTTACGCGGCGGAATTATGCGCCTCGGCTCTTTTAAGATTCTTCCCCTTTTGAATTTCATCTCTCTGATTTTATATGTTCACAGAATGCCTGGACGATTGCATCCTGAATTTTTGAAATCCTCTTTATCGGACAGGTAAAGTTATTAAAGAGAATGGAAAAGGCATAGTCAACTCCGTCTATCCTTAGGTATCCGCTGAGCGCACAGACTGTATTTATTGTCCCGGTCTTTGCCCTCAATATATCCTTCAGCCCATTAAGGCGAAATTCAAGCGTTCCTTTGCCCGGTGTCGCAAGGGAATTATAGAATATTAAATATAATGGATTGTGATAGATGAATCTTAAGACCATCACCAGGTCATAGGGTGCGATGAGATTATACCTTGAGAGCCCGGAGCCATCAGTAAGAAAAATTCTTGTCGTATCTGCACCACAGATCCAGAGAAAATCCTTTAACACCTGAATGCCCTTACTGAAACTGCCCTCTTTATACCTCTGGGCACCAAGGGTCTTTAAAAGAATTTCCGCATAAAGATTTTTACTCTCTGAATTTGTCTCTTTAATTATCTCTTTGAGGGGCAGTGATATTACTGAATCAAGAAGAATTAGGGATGGGTCTTGTAAAAAAAATGAATCTCCCCTCATAACCACGCCGGCAAATTTAATCCCCTCTTTTAACAGTCGCTCTTTAAATACTACACCCGTAAAGAGACTCGGTTCCTTGACTGCCACCTCAATATCCCGAACATTACCCTTTTTGATTTTTCCATCAACATAGATAATATTTGCCTCGGGTAATCTATAAATTATAATACTATCCGTATCCGCCGCAGTGCGCATCTTGTTTATCAACCGGACATATTCTGTCTCGGGGATTATCTTCACCTCGGCATATTCATCAGGGATTGTGCCTTTAATTCTCACCTTTACACAATTCTGGTTTAAGGATAGGGCACTTATCTCCGGTGCATATCGGGCATCAAGGTAATGCCAGGACCAGCCCATCGGCAACCGTTCAAGAGTAAAATAATTATCAACAACAATGATATTCCCGGTTATCTCTTTTATTCCCCTTGTTCTTATTGCCCTCATAAACCTTTCAAGGTCACCCAAACCAAAGAGGGGGTCTCCCCCACCAATCAATATCATATCGCCAAAGATTTTTTCTTCTTTTATAAAACCCCGCATTGCGAGTTTTGTTTTATAAGAGAAATCCGCCGTTAAGTAGTAAAGACTCGCGGCAGTAGTAATTAACTTCAAATTTGATGCCGGAGTAAATACCTTCTCTGCATTGAGACTATAGACGATGCGGTCATTATCAAGTCTCAAAAAGCATAGACCACAATAGGCAGAATTCAATTCCGGAGAATTGAGGATTGAATCAATTGCAAAGATATTAAAGAGAAAGAATATAACCATACTATTAGTCACCGAGGGCGAAATAGGTCTGGTTTGACAACCACACAACTGCACCCTTTTTTATTCAAATCAATTCCGCAAACCGGGCATAAACCGCGGCAATCACTCCTGCATAAAGGGGCAACCGGAATTGCCAATATTATCGGTTCCCGAATACCTATGGAAAGGTCAATTGCCCGACCGGTATAATAGACCCGCTCAATGTCACCCGATTTCAAATCTACCTTTGTCTGAACAAGCAATGGGTCTTTACCTTCAATATATTCAAGATGGTATTTTTCATTGAATTCCCTATAAAACCGACCCAGACATCTACTGCAGGTGAGTTCAGCAAGAAAATGGACCGCAAAACTGGCATCAATGCCCATAGATTTTTTCGTAAGATGGACTGTTGCGGTAATCTCTTCAAATTTGTTAACGCGGTCAATATTGATGTCTAAATCACGACAATTGAGGTCTTTGAATTCAAATGTAGCACGCTCCTTGAGTTCTACAATTTGAATCTGAAAGAGCGCCTTTTTTATGTCTTTAACTCCTTCTTCCTGGCCGCCGGAAATAAAACATTATTTAGAATCAAACGATACCCCGGTGAATTCTTATAGTTCTTTAATTCGGTTGGTGGGTCACCAACAAAATGCTGGTAGTCTTCCGGGTCATGGCCACCAAGATAGGTAAATGTCCCTTTCCCAAAGTTGCCATGGAGATATTTTATTTCATCAGTTCCCGAGACTTCACCCAGGATTAGAACTGATGGTTTCAAAAAACTCCTCTTGAAGCCTGTGCATTGCCCTAAAAATTCCTTGATTAGTGAGGTATGGTTCTGTACCAGCATACAGGGAACCGGGTCAAACTTGGCACTGAAGTCAAATAGGGAAAAATAGGTATTTGGACCACGCATCTGCGCCTCTGTGGTTACATCAATGTCTGAATGCTCATAGACCAGGGGGTCAAGGATAACATGGAAGTTTTCAAATGCCAGGCATTGCGAATAGTCAAGTTTACGGTTTGCCTCCGGGTCAAACGGATCGTAATCAAAGACATTATGGCAGATATCTGTAGAGTGGGCGGCAAGGGCGATCTCCCAGGTATCACAGGCAGAACACATTGAAAATACAAAACCACCGTTTTTTATATAATCCCTTATCATTTGGGCAACCGCAAGTTTTAGTTTTGAGACCTTGCCGAATCCAAATCTTCTTGCTATCTCCTCGTTTGTCTTAACTTCCTCCTTATACCAGTCTGCATTGCGATATGCCCCATAAAACTTCCCATACTGTCCGGTAAAGTCTTCATGGTGGACATGTAGCCAGTCATATTTTGACAATTTGCCCTTCAAGACATCCTCGTCCCAGATTTGGTCATAGGGAATCTTTGCATATTCCAAGGCGAGGGTCACTGCATCATCCCAGGGCTCAAAGTTATCAGGTATATAAACCGCAATCTTGGGTGCCTTTTCAAGCAGGATTGTCTCCATATTATTCTCCTGGATTGTTCTGTAAACTTGCAAAACTTGTGCCGGCGGGAGAATCTCCCAGCGCACCCCTTCCAGCGCACATTCCCTTTCTGTCTTCGGCGAATAGTCCATCATAAAAGAACCACCGCGAAAGTTCAAGAGCCACTCTACATTCTCGCCCCGCTGGAGGGTATGGAAGGTAACACCGTATGCCTTCAGGTGGTCGGTCTGGGAAAGGTCCATCGGGATGAGCAATTTATCTGCAAAGAGATTAGTGATTATCATTAGATATAGGATTATTCTCTTTTCCATTTCATTCCTCATTCTTTTTGATTATCTCAAGAATTTCATCGGGATTCTTAGCAGTTTTCAGTTGCTCCCGAACCGAACTATGCCGGAGCAATCGGGAGAGTTTCGCCAGGGTCATTATATATTCACTCTTTTTATTTTCTGGAGAGGCAATGAGAAATATGATATGCGATGGCTTGCCATCAAGGGCAGAAAAGTCTATGCCCGTTTTAGAGCGGGCAAATACCAGAACCACCTCATCAACCGCATCGGTGCGGGCATGGGGTATTGCGACACCCTCACCGATTCCGGTTGATTCGAGATTTTCTCTTTTTGCCAGGGCTTCAAAGAGCTGCTCTGGGTTTTTGGCAATCTTCTTTTCAACCATATAATTAACCAGCTCTTTGATTGCTGAGAGTTTTTCGGTGGCACCCATCTCCATTATTATTGCCTCTGGCTTCAAGAAGTTTGAGATTCTTAAATCCATTACACCCCCTTTACCGATAGTCTATGGTTATTGGGCATTGACGCCCGTTTTTTCTGGAATCTCATAATCCCATTACCGGTGCTGGTGATGAGACAAAAATCTTCTTTGTCTCTTCACGCCGCCGGACTAATACCAGGTCAATCTTGTAATTCTCTACATATTTTTTTATCACATTTGTTGCCAGCCCATTTTCTAAATGGAGAGATGTTCGCACCCCGTTCTCCACTGCCTCATCCTCCACCAGATATAACATCTCCCAACCCTCCTCTTCTATCCTCTGGCGAATGGTTTTGGTATTCTCTCTGGTTAAACTTGCCAATTTAGAGATTCTATGTTCTTCCAGGACAAAGAGAACCAATAACTGACTTTTAAAAAACTTGCAGAGTTGAATGGACTGTGAAAAGATTCTCTGGTCTGAATTATCCACCAGATAAAGCAAAACCCGTGAGAGATTCATCTTTATAGGATATATCTTGATACATCCACATCCCGGACAATCTTCCCCAATTTCTGATACACATAGTCACCGGTTATTTTCACGGTTCTCTCACTGATTTTGGGTGCGGTATATAGTAGATCTTCAAGGAGTTTTGTCATCACGGTGTGGAGCCGGCGTGCACCAATATTCTCGGTAGATTCATTAACCCGCATGGCAATCTCGGCAATCGCATCAATTGCCTCCAGAGTAAATTCAAGTCTTATCCCCTCGGTCCCTAAAAGGGCAATATACTGTTTAATCAAAGAATTCTCTGGCTCCACAAGAATCCTTTTAAAATCCTCTTTCCCCAACGGAGATAATTCAACCCGGATTGGAAACCGCCCCTGAAGTTCCGGAATTAAATCCGAAGGCTTCTTGTTGTGGAAGGCACCGGCGGCAATAAACAGGATGTGGTCAGTCTTTACCATCCCATACTTGGTCATCACACTTGAACCTTCTACAATCGGCAACAAGTCGCGCTGAACCCCTTCCCGGGAGACATCTGGACCGCTGGAAATTCCACCGCCCACAATCTTATCAATCTCATCAATGAAGATGATTCCGGACTGTTCAGCCCGTTGTTTTGCCTCTGAGATTACCTCATCCATATCAATCAATTTTTCGGTCTCTTCATTCTGGAGATAACGGAGGGCCTCCTTCACTGCCATCTTCTTCTTCTTCTTTCTCTTTGGCAATTTATTACCGATTGCCTCTTCTATTGCAATACTCAGGTCTTCAATACCGGCCTGACTGAATATCTCAACGAATGGCATAACCTGGCGCGTGACCTCAAGTTCCACAATGCGATTGTCAAGTTTGTGTTGCCTCAATAGTTCCCTCATCTTCTCCCGAGTTTGCTGAATTGACGCGCGAGAATTTTTTTCAGACCGAACCGGGGCGGGTAAGAGCACATCAAGGATTCTCTCCTCAGCGAACTGCCTCGCCTTTTCCTCAACCTGTCTATTCTTTTCCTGGCGGACCATATTTACCGATATTTCAACAAGGTCCCTTACCATTGACTCAACATCCCGGCCTACATAGCCGACCTCGGTATAACGAGATGCCTCAACCTTTACAAAGGGTGCGCCCGCCAGGTCGGCAAGCCTTCTTGCTATTTCCGTCTTTCCCACACCGGTAGGTCCAATGAGGATAATATTATTAGGATAGATTTCCTCTCTTATCCTTTCGGTTACCCTTTGTCGGCGCCAGCGATTCCGGAGTGCTATTGCCACCGCCTTCTTTGCCTCAGCCTGACCGACGATATACCGATCAAGACGGGCAACAATTTCATCCGGTGTAAGATATTCTTCCATTAAAGTAGTCTTCTTTATAACCTTCTCCTCCATCATATGATTATAACAAAGAATCTAAAAAAGTCAACCCCTAACTTTCACAGGGAAAAGCCGAACAGAGTCCATTTCGCCCGCCGGAAATTGGGCATGACAGTCTTTTTTATTGTAATGCCCATCCCTGATTTACATCAGAGGCTTTAAAAAGGGAGGGTCCCCCTTTTCCAAAGGGGGGATATTAGGGGGACTAATTTTCATCACCGTAAGTGAAATTAAATCTCCCGTATGTTAATCAATCTTGAGAACCTTTGCCATCCCAACTGAACCCGCTGCCTTAAGAAATATAAAATAGACCCCGGCCGGGATTTTTTGACCCAAATCGTCAGAACCATCCCAGACAATTTGCGTAGAAAGTAAATCGCAGGTCGTAAGTCGTGAAAAATTGCGCACCAATCTGCCTGTTGCATCATAAATCTTTATACTGGCTACTGACTTCTGACTACTGGCTACTCTATTTTCTGCATAGTCCATAGTGCTTAGTGCATAGTGAATCGTAAGGCGGTTCCGGAATGGATTGGGATAGATCTTTAAAGAGTGTAGAGCGTAAGGTGTAATGCGTAAATCGGTCTCTTCAATTCCCAGCGGTTGCATCTTGATATTTAAGGTTTCCGGGAAACCTGGTTCAACAACTACCCCTTCAACAATGACTGTATCATAGCCGCTTTTTATGAAATATAGGGTATAGGTTCCGGGATTCAAAATTCGGCGATAACGACCAAATATAGAATCGCTCATTCGGGGTGGAAGAGTTGAATCATAAAAACCTGAAACCCTCACCTCAGCAACGAGTGGCTGATTGGTAATGGAATCGGTAATTGTCCCGGTGATTCCCGAACCAAATGCCCTCTCAAGAAGATAATATGCACCGGGGAGATTTCTTATGCAAATACTATCAACAAGATAACCCGGTGGATAGCAACTCCTGCTCACCTCAATTGTATAGGCAAATGTGCCACCCACGCCATAGAGCCAGTTTCTTGCCGTGCCCTCCGTGGCATAGCCATAGATTGAGGCATATGTGCCGTTGCCCGCATCATTTATTATCTTTGAGGCAAGGGTATCGGCAATCTTCTTGATAAATGGGTAGTCTATGCAGAATTGAGTTCCCCAGCGCCATGGCCAATAGACCAGTTCACCCTGCCCGGTACGGACATTATGATAACAGACATCAAAGACAAAATGGTTCTCAAGTGCCAAATCCCGAATTATTCTTGTCTCACTCTCCGAAAAGGGATAAGGACCTCTATAATACTCACTTGTCGGGTCAGGACTTCCGCCCAGTTCCCAGTTAAAATCATAGTTTCTATTTAGGTCAACGCCATCGGACTCAGGCTCAAAGAAGCCACTATTATTATTATCCCGCTTATTCTTTCTCCAGATTGTATCAAGTCCGGAAGTTACTACATTGTGACCTTCGGGATTCAAAATTGGAATTATCCAGATTTCAGTATTATCTATCCAACCGGTGATAGCGGAGTCTATACCATATCTGCTCACCAGATCATTCAAAAGGTATAGCGCAACCTCGCCACCGAGCAACTCCTCGGCGTGGTGGACACCATTAAAAAGGATTGCCGGCTCATCCTCTTTTATTGATGGATTATCAGAAATCTTGATTGCTAAAATCGGAAGGCTATCCCTTGTTGAGACACCAAGTGTATCAAGGCGGGTAATTTCTGGATACATTCTGGCAATAGAATCGACCTCTTGAGCCATCTCTTCATAGGTGTGGTAGCGGGGGTCAAGGAGATAGAAAGAAGATGGATAAGAGATGTTAGATGTTAGAAAATAGATAAAAGATAAAAGGATGAATATTCTAATCACCGCAGAATCACCGCCTTTTTAATTGCGGAAAATCCCTGGGCATCAACCGAAATAAAATAGGTTCCGGCCGAAATCTCTGTGCTGTTTAAATAGTATGTGTGGTATCCAGGTTCAACCGCTTTATTAACAACGGTCTTTACGAGACAGCCGGTAATGTCATAAAGGCTCACTTTTAATTGTGTCTGGATAGGGATCTGTAATTGAATATTCAACCCGGAACCGGAAGGGTTTGGTAACAAATTTGAAAAGGAGAATTCTTTTGGCAGAAGCAAGCGGCTTTCGCTGATATTAAACTCACCGATTGTGAAACAACTATCACTTATATCAAAGCCGGTGTTGTTTGAGGCATCATAGGCACAGACCTTAACCAGACATTTTGTAGAATTAATCTGGGGAATTGTCCAGTCAAACACTGAATCGTTTGCATCAAAATGGGCAATCAATAATGGGAAGGTAAGTCCACTATCGGATGAGAGATAGATATTGAGACTGTCTACCCCCAGGTTGTCCTGCCCATTCCATCTAATTTGATGAATCTCATCCCAATACCACACCTCCCCTCCATTTGGTGAAAAGACCTCAACCACTGGTGCCTCCGGGTCATAGATTGTCCACACCGAATCCGAGATATCTTCCCCCATATTTTCATTTTCATCAAATGCCTTTATGTGCATAAGACACTGATTAGAAGGAGTTGGGGGAACAGTCCAGGGGTAGATTGAATCGCGGCCCGGAATTGAAGCTATATAATTCCAGTTTAAACCATTATCCGTAGAATATTCAATAATCACCGAATCAACCCGGACATTATCCTGGGCAAACCAGCGGATTGTATCAATCTCACCGATATTCCAGACCTCACCACCATTGGGGACTGAGAGAGAAACATCAGGCGAAACGAGATCGGAAAAGAGCCGGCTATAGTAGATATCCCAGCTGCCATTTCTATTTGTTTGCCAGAGGACCCAGACATAGCCGGAATCGTCGGCAATGGCACAGGGGAGGATGTCCTTAGCACTATTATTACTTACAAGAAAAGAATCCCGCCAGGAATTATCCTTGTAGTATTTTGCCCAGATCTCCCAGTCACCGGTGCGGTCCGATTGCCAGATGCACCATAGATAACCGTCGCGATCAACGGCAAGGGATGGATGTTCATCCCGGCCCGAATCGGTGGTAACGGCCCGGGGATTTGACCAGGTAGTTCCATTGTAATGGCTCTCATAGATATCGGTATTGCCGTTGCGCCAGGTTGTCCAGACAACCCAGACCGTTCCATCGCCGGAGACAGCAATCTTCGGGTCCTGGGCCGGATTGCTGGTGATCCTGCGCAACCCCTCCCAGTGTCCGGAATTGGGATTGTAATACTTTACATAGATATTCCGGTTGTATTGATACCGCTCACTGCACCAGGTCACCCAGGCAATTCCATTACTATCGGTTGCCATTGCCGGACGGTAGTCATTTGATGAATCCACGGTTACGGCAAACATTGGCTGCCAAGTCGTGCCATCAAAATATCGGCAGTAGATATCCCCATTTTGGTGTGTCCAGCGCTCAAGAGAGACCCAGAGTCGACCATCACCATCCTTAGTCATTGCCGGATACATATCGTTTGCTGCCTTAGAACTGAGTTGCTCTTCTTGTCCCCACTGATTACCCACATAGACACTCCCAAAGACATCATAATTTCTACCGTAAGCCCTCTGCCATGTTAAATATGGATTCCCCTGATTATCTGTGGACATTGCCGGGAAGAAGTCCCAGTATAGATAGGGACGAACAATCTGGGCTTGCGACCATACTCCATTTGAATAATAAGATGCGCATATCTCGGTCCTTCCATTTGCAACCGAACGGCCGGTTGTCCAGGCAACCCATAACCTTCCCAGACCATCTATTGTCGTCGTAACGAAGGCGTCAGTCTCAGGATGAATATCTACCGGGGCCGGTGTTGACCAGTTCAATGTTGCTATCCGCGGTAACTGCTTGACGCCCTGATATGCAATCTTTGCCACCGATTGTTTCGGTCTCAAGGTCGGGTCGCCGAGAATACACATTCCATAGAACCAGCCAATATCATTTATTCCGTATTGGGTAAACCACTGCTTGAATGCCTGGCCTACGGTAATTCCGGTATTGAGCGGTCCATAAAATGCACTGAAATAGAGCATACTGCCGACCTTTGTTGAACCGATTGCCAGAAGCCCATTTGTAGTATTGAAGATATAACAACCCCCTTCAGAATTTTCCTCAATAAATCTCGTGCCCGCACACTGGAAGAGATTCAAGAATAAAAATGGGGGGTCTGCGAACCAGAGTTCAAAGTTGAAGACCGTGCCTGCATAACCAGAAGTATTTTTAAATGTATTACCCCAGGGTGATGAATGGCTGCAGATCTGAACCCATTCATAGGTGTCATCAAGGCGCATCCGGAGGTCAGCCGCGGTGGTAGTATTGTATTGTCTTATTACAACAACCGTATCATACAAAAGGTCTAAATCACAATCATTGAAACTATACCAGTCGTCGTCAACATAGGCGAGTGCCTTCTGGGGGATTCCATATCCACCACTTCTATATTTATGAATCTTGGCTAGATAATTATTTACAAGCATTATCTCGTTACCCCAGGTCACAGGGCTGGCGTAAATCCTTCCCACATAGATCTCCGGTGCCTTGTTGCCGGAGTGTCCATCAAAGAGTCCATCTCCATCGCTATCGGTCCAGGTGCCGTTTAAGTCCATAAAATACAATTCAATCGGAAATTCCTCTCTCCCTTCAGAAGATTCATATTCATACCAGGCGATGGGCACACTACCAATAAAGACTGCACCAACAAGTTCACTGTCAATAAGGGCAGCAAGGTGGCTTCTTAATTGCCCCGCATCCCAGCCTCTAATTGTATCAACCCGGACATTATAATCTTCTGCCTCAAGGTCAGTAATGTAGGTATTCAATGAATCCACGATATAATCATAGAGCGGGGCATAGACAACAACATCAATCATCGGCAACCTATAATTTCCCTCGGTTTTATATACCTCGCCAATTGAAAATGGCTCCTTTGTAATCTTTGCTGACCAGACCTGGTATGTCGTCATTGGAACATCATAGGGGTCAACATACTCAAGTCTCTTCACTCCCGTAATACCAAACAGCAAGAATGGTATTACCACCACTACCCTTTTATGGTTTAAGGTTGACATACAACCTCCTTTAGAACATATCATCAGGGGCTAAAGCCCCTGAAACCTCCAGCGATGCTCCATCTAAGTTTGTGCACCTTCCCTCGGCGATCGGAAATCCCTGATGTATCTTGTCCATATTTTTT
>CBFGJQ010000067.1:0-5195 GCA_965649095.1 Caldifarciminota bacterium
CGCAAAATGCGATGGCGAAAAAGATGCCTCTTTTCATAGGACCTCCTATTGCCTTATAGATACATCAGGGGCTAAAGCCCCTGAGACCCCAAAATAAAATTTTCCTCAGCAGGTAGCGACTACCCGTTAGCATGTCATAAATCCTTGATGTATCCTCTACCCCATTTTTCCATAATGAAAATTTCATACATTTGTGTCTATCAATATCTCACTTTTTAATCCAGAATGTGCCTTTTGATAAAATCAATCGTCTTTTTGTAATACAAATCCCCCAATACCTCGGGAATATTATCGTGGGTTGCTCCATCAATCCATAAATTCTCCTTTGGTTCTACTGCTTTATTCCAGATGAGCAGGGCATGACGCTCAAAGACGACGAAATCGTCGGCCTTTCCGTGCATCATAAGGAGAGGACACCGGATTTTTGATATTCTCTTCTCATTATCAAAATCTGCTTCCGCAACATAAGAGCCGTCAAGTTCCAGGAGTCCGGAATCTTTGAGTAATGCCTTAATCGATGCCGGTGCCGATTCAAGAATAAGCGCACCGGGATGCCAGATATCGGACGCCAGATAGGTTGCAACATAACTTCCTAATGACCATCCGTAATAAACAATCTTTGTAGTATCAATATCACTCCTTGATTTAAGGTATGTTAGCGCCTGATGGCCGTCACTATATAACGCCTCACCGGATGGGCTACCCTCACTCTTGCCATAGCCTTGATAATCAAAGATGAAGACATTATAACCCATCTCCCAGAGGTATTCTACCCTTACCCAGTATCTATTGATATTCACGCTATTCCCATGGCAATAGAGGATGGTTACTTGATTGTTTGCCACTGAATCAGGATAACCCTTAACAAAAAAACCATAGATTTTATTCCCCATAGATGTCAGTGTTACTGGCTGAATCAGCGAATCAGGGATAATAAGTCGGGCATTGTATTCATAAAGGTCGGCAGGTCTTAAATATTCATCAGTCTTTTCCGGTTCAAAGAGAAAACTATCCAGGCTGTAAAAACGCTTACAGGAAATGATAAGCACAAGACTCAGAAAAAGAATTAGTTTGTGTTTCATCCTGCCCCCTAAAATTTATAAGAGAGACCCCAGACAAAGCCTATCGCCCCATAATCAAAGGGCTTTAATTCATAATCAACTACCCGCTTCTCGCTCGGTTCATTCGGCGCATACCATTTTGTCTCAAGATTCACCAAAACCCTTTTTCCTGTAGGAATCTCACCCCCAAATACCAGCGCAACTATTAAGATTGGACTGGTATATTGAAAGATGCCCTGGGCTCCCCAATATAATGTATGTTTCAACTCGGTCAGTTGGTAATGTCCAATTAATGACAACGATGGAAACGCCCGGATAGTATTTAACTTGTGCATATGATAAAATCCATAGATACTCAATTCCAATGAGGTTGCCGGTCGCCATCCAGATTGTAGAATAAATTGTTTTGTCATCCCGAAATCCAGTCCGATATTCCCCATAACCAGCATTGTAGTATGGATGCCAAAGTGTAAATCGGTATTATCGGTCATCCCCCGCCGGTATCTAACAACCGAATAGGGGATGGGCATTTTTATACCAAAAATTTCGGTCACTGGCCCGCCCGAGCTGACTGTTAGCGCACTTTTACCACGTCCTAATGGACAAACCGAGCTGACCGTCCCACAACTAATAAATATCAAGTAAGAAACTAAAATAAGATATTTGACTATTTTTTCTTTTGCCATTCCCTGCCATGCCATTATAATCATCTTCGCAATTGAGTAGGAATAATTCTTTAAATTTTTAAGTGTCAAGGGCAAAGTTTTTCTTAAATGGATTTCATACTTGACCGGATAAAAAATTTGAATAATATAGGACTATGAAAGAGGTCTTTACGATGTGGCATTATACAAAGATGGTTGTCCTTACTGCCTTCTCGGCTGCAATCTATGCCGCTGTGCTAATCCCCTTTAAGGTGGTAATCCCTCTGATTCCGGGATTCACTGAATTTAGACCAGCCAATGCAATACCAATTGTCTGCTCCCTATTCTTTGGACCGGCCGGTGCCTGGGGCTCGGCAATCGGCAATTTTATTGGCGATGTCCTTGGGGGCACATTTGGACTCGGCAGTATCTTTGGCTTCTTTGGCAACTTTCTCTATGGACTCATTCCTTATAAAATCCTCTATCCCGTAAAGGGGGCCAATTCAGTTGGTCAAAGTGTGATTCCTAATAAAATTCCAATCCTAATCTGGGTAATCCTCAATTCAAGTCTGGTCTGTGCGGTTGTCATTGCCTGGGGCGTTGATATCCTGGGCCTTGTGCCATTTGCTGCCCTGGGCAGTATCATCTTCTTGAATAACTTTATTGTCGCGGGAATCCTCGTGCCAATCCTCATTCACCCGCTCTACCGGCGTATCCTATCCTGGCATCTGGTATACACCGAGATTATGGAGGATAAAGACCTACCCGAACCACATAGCCCATTTTTAAAAGAAGTCGGTATAATCCTCTTGTTTTTGGGCGGGATTACGGGGTTGGTCTTGGGGATTTCGATTTCAATCGGCGTCTATAAATCCGCACTCTTTGCCTTCGGTTTCGCTCAGGGTTTAAAGGGCGGCACCTCAATTGCATTGGGTCTTGTTCCTTCTTTAATTTTAATCATCTTTGGCTTATTTTTATTGTAAAACTCCTTGATTGAAAAGGAAGTTATTGAGATTAAAAATCTATCCGTAACTTATCCTGATTCAAAGGTTGCCCTTAACGATTTGAATCTTGTAGTAAAGGAAGGTGAGTTTGTAGTAATTATGGGAAAGGCCGGGTCAGGCAGGTCAACACTTGCCCGGGCAATGTCCGGTCTCATTCCCCGGGCAATAAAGGCACATCTGGATGGGACGATAAAGATTTATGGAGATTTTATCGGCAAAACTTCCGATGATGATTTATCGTGTAAAACCGGGATTGTCTTTGAGGATTTTGAGTCCCAACTCTTCTCTTCAAATGTATTGCTGGAGATTGCCTTTGTCCTGGAAAACCTTAAAATTCCACCGGCTGAGATTAGAAAAAGGTGCAAGGAAGTCTTGAGCCTTTTGAGGATAGCCCATCTTGGTATGCGCAATATCCTCACCCTCTCCGGGGGAGAGAAGCAACTTGTGGCAATTGCATCGGTTTTGTCCGGAAATTTTAAAATCATCATCCTCGATGACCCCACCACCGACCTTGACCCGCTTGGTAAGATTCTTATTTATGATACAATCGGCAGGATTCCCGATACCAGAGTCTTCATTGATAATGAAGCGGAGCGGGCATTGAAGGCCGATAGAGTTATTATCATTAGAGAGGGTAAGGTCATTGCCCAGGGAAATCCCCATAATCTACTGACCGATAGTCAGATGCTTGCCGAGAATGGCATAAGGCCGATTGATACAAACCAAATCTTCCCGGGTATCCTGGCGATTGAGGATGCATTGAGGTATATAAAAGAGAAAAGAATCAGATTGCAGAGGGTTGATTTTGATAAGAAGACAAAAGAGACAGGACCGCCAATTATTGAATGTCGCTCTGTATCATTTGGCTACAATAAAGGGATGCCTATTTTAGACGAGATAAATCTTTTGATAAACCGGGGTGATTTTCTTGCAATCATTGGGCAGAATGGTTCGGGCAAGACGACCCTGGCAAAGTTGCTCTGTGGATTGTTGACTCCCCAAAAAGGTGAAATTAAAATAAAAAATAGAAATATCAGGTCCTATACGCGCCGGGAACTTGCAGTTTTGATCGGTTATGTCTTTCAGAATCCAGACCATCAGATCTTTTGTAATACGGTAAGAGAGGAGATTGCATTTGGCTTAAAGAATTTTGGCTGGGATAAAGAAAGGATTGAAGCAACCATCAAGGAGACATTAAAGATATGTAATCTAAATGGCTATGAGGAGAAGGATCCCTTTTCTCTGTCCAAGGGAGAGAAACAGCGATTGGCAATGGCAACGGTTATCGCCTTTAAGCCACAGATAATAATTCTTGATGAACCTACCACTGGACTTGACTACAATCAGCAGAAGGAAGTTATGGATTTTTTAAAGGATTTAAATCAAATGGGGTATACAATTATCATCATTACCCATACAATGTGGCTTGTTGCTGAATATACAAACAGAACTCTGGTAATGGCGCAGGGAAGCATTGTCCTTGACAAAAAGACAAGGGAGGTTTTTCAGAATGAAGAAGAATTGACAAGATATCATCTTGAACCTCCCCAGGTCTGCCGGTTGGGTAATAGACTTGGTTTGAAGGTCTTAACAATCAATGAATTCCGGCAATGTATCTCTATGTAGCGAAGAAAGAATTCTTCCATTCCCTCCACCCCATAACCAAGATATTTCTATTACTCAGCTTTCTTACCGTTGCAATTATATTCAATTCGCCAATCTATCTTTGCTTTTTCCTTTTTTTGACCCTGACAATAACAATATATGTCGGTGGAATTGGGAATATCCAAAGAATGGGAGTTATTTTAATCTTCCTTTTTTGCTTCAGCACCGTCCTTTGGGCATTCTTCATAAAAGAAGGGATGGTGATTTTCAAATTGGGCCCCCTTACGATTACCAATAAATCAATTGTGTATGGGCTGGGAATGGGAATGAGGTTGGATTTGATGGTAACCGGTGGGCTATTATTCTTTTCTATAACAATGATTGAAGAATTTAGTTATGGCCTTTCTAAACTCGGTCTCCCCTTCTCGTTCGGTTTTGCCCTTTCAATGGCATTTAGATTGGTCCCTCTCTTTTTAAAAGAAGGGATGATTGTGGCGGAGGCACAGACCCTTCGTGGTCTTGACCGCACATCCGGAAGTATCTTTAGAAGAATCAGAAATTATCTACCTCTGCTTGTCCCCATATTTATTACTACAATCAAAGGGATGGACAATCTATTCCTTGCCCTGGAGTCAAAGGGGTTCAGGCCCCAGCGGCAGAGGACATTTTATCTTGAAAGGAGTCTCAAATTTGTTGATTATGCAATTGTGGCCTTTCTAATGTCACTTATAGTTTTCTGTCTTTTCTTGAGGATTCACGGTTATGGGGTTGTCCTCAATCGCCTCTAATAGCAGAAGATACATCAGGGGCTAAAGCCCCTGAAACCCCCAGCGATGCTCCATCTAAGTTTGTGCACCTTCCCTCGGCGATCGGAAATCCCT
>CBFGJQ010000068.1:0-5186 GCA_965649095.1 Caldifarciminota bacterium
AGCCGTGTGGGGGGAAACTTCCATGCACGGTTCTGTGAGGGGGGTAGGGGAGTAATCCCCTACCCCTACCTCAACGGTCTCCCCCTGAATATCTTGAAATCTTTGCCAATGTTTCCTTGCTCAATAAATTGAGCAACTACAAGGTGGATAAAATTCAACTTATTTGGTTGACAAGAGGCTATTAATCTTTATACTTATTGGATGATGATTATTGCCCTTACCCTCTTAGGTGCCCTAATTCTCCTTGATAAATATGCAATTGGTGAGTTTGGGCTCTCCCAGCCAGTAATTTCCGGGATAATCCTGGGCGCGGTCTTTGGCGATATAAAGAGCGGGATACTACTCGGTTCTGCATTGCAGTTGATATTCCTTACCGGATTACCAATTGGCCGCGATATTCCGCCGGATGCCCAGGGGGCTGGTGTTGCCGGATGCGGCGCATATTTCATCTTACTTGGTTCAAATAGTCCCAAGACCGCGCTTTTTGTTGCAGTTATCCTCGGGCTCTTGAGCGGTGTGTATGGAATCGCCCTTGAGATATGGGTGAGGCAGGAGAATGAAAAACTCTTCTATAGGTTTATGCGCAGCGAAGAGAATCTTGTCCTCTACCACCTCGCCGGAATCGCAACCTCATTCTTGCGCGGCATAATACTACTCCTGCCGGTGTTCTTGGTTGCCTCCCTAATCCATATCCGATATGAATCAATAACTTTGAACCTAACCCTCTTTATTGCCTTAATCGTCGGCACAGGGATGGCAAATGGCATTCTTCTATTTATGAAAAAGAAAAATCTATCTTATTTTGTTTTAGGGCTGGTATGCAGCTTAATCCTTCTCGTTTTTTGAGGGTATTATTTGCCAATCTCTTCCTTCAGACATCCTGGTCATTCTACTGGATGCAGGGGCTTGGATTCTTGTTTAATCTCTCCTCTGGATTTGATAAAGAAAAAAAGAGAGAAATAATCCATAACCACAAGGCATATTTTAATACCCATCCCTATATGTCCGGATATATCATTGGTGCGGTATTACGTGCTTATGACTCAAATGAATCCCCTGAGCAGATAAAAAGGTTCATTACCGTAAGTCAAACAACATTTGCATCCTTTGGTGATACGCTCTTCTGGCAGACAATCAGACCCGCCTTACTCTTAATCGGAGTAATCCTGGGCGTGAAATTTGGCATTATAGGACCGTTATTATTTTTAGTCCTTTACAATATCATCCATTTCTATTACCGGATTGCAGGAATTATCCAGGGTTACAATAGGGGCCTTGATGTTATCTACCATATAAGGCAAAAAGAGATTATTAGATGGACAAGGATTTTTGAAATAATTGGTGCCACAGGAACCGGGATTCTGCCCATTATTCTGATTAAAGATATGAAGTCCTTTCTCTTTATTCCCTTCACTATAATCTTTCTCATTTTGCTTTATAGACGACTGCCACCGATTTTAATCTTGACAATTGTCTCTCTTTTGATAATAATTATTGCTTTTATATCTTTATGATTAAAGAGACGATAACAATATTGAATGAAAATGGCCTTCATGCCTTACCGGCCTCCCGTTTTGTTAAACTTGCCGAGAGGTTCAATTGTAATGTAGAACTTATTAAAGATGGGATAAAGGTAAGTGGCAAATCAATTATGGGGATTCTGACCCTTGCCTGTGAAAAGGGTTCTAAGGTAACTATGATCTGCAACGGTAAGGATGAAAAGGAGGCATTTAGCGCCCTAAGAAAGATATTGGAGGGGCAGGACTGATGGCAAAGGAGAAGATTTTAAGGGGAGTCCCTGCCTCAAAGGGGATCGGGATTGGTAATGGCTTTGTGTATGAGGCAAAAAAGGTTCAGGTCTTTCAGACCCCGATTTTATCAGTCTATTTGAAGGAAGAGGTCGCGAGATTTGAGAAGGCCTTAGAGGAGACCAAAAAGGAACTGAGTGAAATAAAAAGGCGGATAAACCAGGAGATCGGAGAGGACTTCGGACAGTTCCTCGATGCCCAGATAATGATGCTTGAGGATAGGGAGATAATAGAGAGCGTGAAAGAGAGGATATTTAACGAAAAGAAGAATGCAGAATACATCTACCATCAAGTTCTGAGCGAGTATGCCCGGCGACTTGAGGCGAGTAATAACACATATTTTAAAGAGCGGATAATAGATATCTGGGATGTAGCACAAAGGGTATTAAAGAATCTCCTCGGGCTTGTCCATACCTCAGTAATTGAGGCACCTCCGGGTTCAGTAATTATTGCTCACGATTTACCACCCTCAGAGGCGACTTTGATCAATCCCAAGAATGTCTCAGGAATTGCAATGGAACTTGGCGGCCGGACCTCACATACGGCAATAACAGCCCGTGCCCTTGAAATTCCGGCGGTGCTGGGCATTGAAGGGCTTTTGAATAAGGTCAGTTATGGAGAGAAGATAATTGTTGATGGCAACCGCGGGATTGTGGTTGTAAATCCCAATCCGAGTCGGGTTAAACTCTATGAGGCAATACAGAAGAAAGATGTCCAGATAGAGAGGGCACTTGCACCCTATTGTGAACTCCCCCCTGAAACCAGGGATGGTAAGCATATTGATATTTCAGCAAACATTGAATTCTTTGCCGAGGCAGAACATGCCAAGCGATATGGTGCCTGGGGGATTGGCCTTTTTAGAACCGAATTTTTATATCTGGCGCGGAGGGGTAGCCCCACTGAGGAAGAACAGTTCCGGGTTTATAATGCCCTGGCGCGGGTTATAAAACCACATCCGGTCATAATCCGCACATTTGACCTCGGTGGTGATAAGATCTTTTCCGATTATCATGAGGCAAATCCATTTTTGGGCTGGAGGGCAATAAGGGTCTGCTTAAGGGAGAAGGAATTCTTTAAGGAACAGTTAAGGGCAATTCTGCGTGCCTCAGTAAATAGAAATATAAAGATTATGTTTCCGATGGTGGCAACATATGAAGAGGTAAAGAGGATAAAACTGATACTACAAGAAGTAAAGAATGAACTCAAAGCAAAGGGTATTGAATATGATGAGGAGATTCAAGTTGGGATAATGATGGAGACCCCATCCGCGGCACTATTGAGTTCATATCTTGCCCATGAAGTAGACTTCTTCAGCATCGGTTCAAATGACCTTACTCAGTATACCCTGGCGGTTGATCGGGGAAATGAGCGGATAAGTCAACTATTTGACCACTTCCATCCAGCCGTGCTCAGATTGATAAAAGAGGTGATTGATGCCGGGCACAGAGGCAATATCTGGGTAGGATTGTGCGGTGAACTTGCGGGAGACCCGATGGCAATACCGCTCCTTGTTGGTCTGGGAATTGATGAATTGTCAATGAGTCCATCCGCAATTCCAAAGGCAAAGATGGTTTTAAGGATGACCACCCTTCCTCTCTGTCAGGAGATTGCGCAGGGAGCACTGGATTGTCGGACAGCACTTGAGGTAAAAAGGTACCTGCACCGGGCAGTTCGCAAAAGGTTCCCCAAGATTGAAGAGATAATTAGATAGACTAAAAGAATAAGAGAGGAGAGTTTAGTTGGACATAATGAAAGAGATTATCCATTCCCTCCCCTCTCAGATAAAGAAGACACTGAAGATGATGGAGCCTATAGATTGGCAGAGATTCCATCGTGCTCTATCGGGCAAGAGATTTGAACGCGTCTTGATTTGTGGTATGGGTGGTTCAGGAATAGGCGGTGAGATTATCTCAGTCCTATATCCGGAGATTGATGTAGTTGTAAATAAGGACTATACAATACCCGAATATATTAAAAAAGGGGCCTTGTCATTTCTGATAAGCTATTCGGGCAATACCGAGGAGACACTTGCAAACTACCGGACTTTAAAGAGAAGAAAGATACCGATGATAATAGTCTCCTCAGATGGTGAATTATTAAAGAAAGGGGCGATAGCAAAGATTCAAATTCCCAAGGGACTCCCACCAAGAGGGGCACTTGGTTATCTCTTCACACCAATCCCGATTTATCTATATCAAGCGGGAATCTTAAAGAATGACCCGATGAAGAATTTATACCGCCTTTCTCTGTTTCTTGAGAAAGAGAAAAAGACTCTGGAGAAGAAGGGAAGGGAAATTGCAAAAAGACTGGTTGGCAAATTGCCGGTAATATATGCGAATTCTCCTGCCTTTGGTGTTGTTGCCAAGCGCTGGCGCTGCCAGTTTAATGAAAATTCAAAGGTCTTATGCCATACAAATGTAATCCCCGAGATGAACCACAATGAGATTGTGGGTCTGGGAATGACAGAAAAATTTAATAAAGACCTCATAATAATCTTTCTCAATGACCCAAATTCTCACCTACGGAATAGACTGCGCACCAAGATTGTTGAGGAGATAATAAAAAGGGAAGTCCCTGATATTGAGATAATCAAGGTCTTCCCTTCGGGCAAAAACCTGTCTATGCAACTCTTCTGGTCAATTATGCTCGGCGATTTTGCAAGTTTTTATTTGGCAGAGATGACCGGGGTTGACTCGATGCCAGTAAGGCGAATAGACTACCTGAAAAAGAGACTAACCGGCGTTAAACCTGAGGCTCATAACCAGTCGGACTTGGTTTGAGAACCTGGAAGCGTCCGATGTCAGGCGGATGAAAAAATAGGTGTAGGTGCCCAATTTATTGGGCTATTTATAGAACCTGTGAGGTCGTCGGACACATGGTATCCACTTGATTCCCCTTTTGTATACCTACGGTATACAAAAGGCATAAGTTTAGCATACTCAGAGCGAAAATCTTCCCGTTCCGATAACATCCAACAAGCATCAATCTCTAAATCATCAAGCACCACCGGCGGAAAATTTAAAAAATTGGGATTATCAATACCACTCTCCTGAACCATCTGCCAGGGCGCCTTCTTGAAAGTCATATTCGCATACACCATCCCAATAAACTCCGCACCATTATCAGTCTGAATAATAACCTCACTGGTATCCACCCCAAAGAACTCTAAATGGCATAATAATAGCCAGATAAACCGCATTGAATTGATAAGCGAAAACTCCTCTGCATAAGCAAAGAAGGTGACCCCAGTTGCCACATCCCGGGCGGTATACTGATAGGCAGGAATTTTACCGTCTAAAATCAAGCCATAGAGATTGGGCACATCCTCTAAATACTTCACATCCACCTGCCACAAAGTAAATGGTTTTAAACTTCTAC
>CBFGJQ010000069.1:0-5170 GCA_965649095.1 Caldifarciminota bacterium
ATTGAAATCACCGGAAGGCATGTTGTAATTGTCGGTCGGAGTAATATTGTTGGTAAGCCCCTGGCAATGCTTCTTGTTCAAAAAAAGCCAGGGGCAAATGCCACCGTTACAATCTGCCATACTGGGACAAGGGATATTGAAAGATTTACAAGACAGGCTGATATACTTATTGTTGCGGCAGGGAGACCCCATACGATAAAAGGGGATATGGTAAAGGAGGGGGCGGTTGTAATTGATGTTGGTGTAAATAGGATTGCCGACCCGACCAAAAAGAGTGGATTCCGCCTTGTTGGTGATGTTGATTTTGAAGAGATAAGCAAAAAGGCGAGTGCAATATCACCGGTTCCGGGTGGGGTTGGACCGATGACGATAACGATGCTCCTTCATAATACTATCCTCGCGGCAAAGAAATACAAAGGACTCCAATGATAAATTTTAAGACAGTAGAATATTGTAGAGACAAAAATGAGATTATTATTCTTGACCAGACGAGACTGCCGGAAAAGGAGATATACCTGAAACTGCGGGCGGTAGAAGATGTCTTCCGGGCGATTAAGACCTTACAGGTGCGCGGGGCGCCACTCATTGGGGTGGTGGCTGCCTACGGTGTGGTTCTAGCAAGTTATGGCAATAAGATTGATGAGGTTATTAAGGCTGCTGAATACTTAAAATCGGCAAGGCCAACCGCAGTAAATCTTGCCTGGGCAATTGAGCGGATGAAAAAGAGGATTGAAGAGATAGGTAAAGATGAGGTCTTATATGAAAAACTTCTGACGGAAGCACAGCGTATAGAGAATGAGGATAAAAAGTCATGCCGAAGGATTGGTGAGATTGGCTCAAGGTTGATAAAGGATGGCTTTAGGATTATGGTCCACTGTAATGCCGGCGCCCTTGCCACGAGTGGCATTGGAACTGCCTTGGGTATTTTATATACCGCAAATGAGATGGGCAAAAAATTTAAGGTCTATTCCTGTGAAACGAGACCCCTTTTGCAGGGTGCCCGCCTCACGACCTGGGAATTGACAAAAAATGGTATTGAGACCTATGTGATTTGTGACAATATGGTAGCGACCTATATGCCTGAGATGGATATTGTTCTTGTTGGCGCAGACCGGATTGCAAGGAATGGCGATGTTGCCAATAAGATTGGCACAAAGGGGATAGCAATAATTGCCCATCATTACCAAGTTCCATTTTATGTTGCTGCCCCAACTTCAACCTTTGATCTTAAATTGAAGTCGGGTATTCAGATTCCAATTGAATTCCGAAGCGATGAAGAAATCCGGGTCTTTAATGATAAACGGGTTGTGGCAGAAAGGGCATTCGTCTGTAATCCCGCCTTTGATGTCACCCCGCATCAATTCGTAAAGGGAATAATCACCGAGGAGGGAATTATTAAGCCACCGTATAGAATAAATATCCCCAGGGTCATTGGTTCTTAAAAGATATGCTCCTCTTTTTTCTATTTTTTAATAATGATACAATACCGCCATTGCCTGATATTTCAGAGATGGTCTTCCCTGAGCCACCGATATTTATTCTGCCGAGAGAAAATACTTTATTATTTAATGGTTTGGCAGGTAATTTTTATTACCTTCACTGGATTTTAAAATATAATCACCTTAACCTCTACTCCAGGATTGAACAAAAAGGAGACTGGGATACTATAAGGCAGGTTGAGGTTAAATCAAGTTATTCCCTACCCCTTAGCCATTTCTGGATAAATCCGGGATTTACTATCTTTTATCAAAGACGGGATGAAAAATATCAACTATTACAACCCAGCTTAGAATTTTCTTCCCCCCTCCCCTGGTCTATTCTATTTGGCAAATTCAATTATGGATTCTACAAGAATAACTTTTCAGAACAGACTGGTAATCTCAACCTTGTCTTTGACCGCTATGGGTATTATCCCCATCTTGAGTTTTCTTTCCTTCACAACCAGCTTCTCTTTCAACCCCAAATTACTGCTTATCTCCACTTGGGACTTTTGCACATTGGATTTGGTTCACTAATATTACACAACTTTCCCGCCCCCATTATTGAAATAAAGTTTTTAAGTCCAAAGATAAAAAACGAAATCCTTATCCGCTCTGGGGTTGAGATTAAACCATTTATTGACTATTTTGACCCGGATGCGCCAGAAAGGGCTTTCCCGCCGATGCCGGTTGAAACACTAAAGATTAAACTCGGCAATCAATTTAAACTCTCAACTCGCAACCACTCTTTTAAGGTCCTTTCCCGATACAGATATTACTCATCTCGTCTTACAGTGGATAGCCTTTATAATCCGATTCTTACAGGGGGGATTGATGAGTTCAATTTTATTGTAGGATTTGAGAATAGTTTGAACCTATATAAAATAAATCTCTTTAATTTATTATCATTCCAGTATAATCGGACTAATTTGAGGTTGCCTTTTATTCCGAACTATTCATTTAATGATACACTGAGGATGGGTTATAAATTCTTAGAATTTTGCATAGAGATGGCCTATTCTGGGAAGAGAAGGGGTATTAGCAAAGAACTGAAAAGTTTGCTTTTAATAAATGTAGAATCGGGATTGAGGATTAAAATATTTAGGTTCTTCTTTTTAATCAAGAATCTCACCAACAAGAGGGACGAGATTTTTGATAACTATTATCTCAAGGGAATTCAGTTTGCAGGTGGGATTGGGATAAGGGCGAGGTTTTAATACATAGGATACATCAATGATTTACGATATCATAATTGGTGGTTTATGGAAATGGTTAAAAAAGGCTAAAGAGGGCAGAAGGAGTGACAAACGGGTGAAAAACAGGCAAAATGGTAAACAAGGGACAAAAGGTATGGAACAGTGACTCTGATTTTCATCAGGGGGTGCTTTAGTCCCGTGGAATCTCATTTAACCAATTGTTATGCCGGTGGGAGCGGCCTCCCAGCCGCGACCAAAATGATTTTCCGTAGGAATGATTCCCTGACTACGAGGGAAATATCGGTCTAAGAGCCAAGCATATCCAGAAACATTGTGTGAGGGAACCAAAATTCAAACCTGCTTTAAGTTCCAAACAGAGTAAACCGTATCCGAAGGGAACATGGTGAATTGGTTGAAATTATGGATAGACCTTTTCCAGCATTCTGGGGAATGGGATTGCCTCCCGGACATGGGGAATTTTACAGAGCCAGGCAATTGTTCTCTCCAGTCCGAGCCCAAAACCACTGTGTGGGCAGGTGCCAAATCTTCTCAAGTCAAGATACCATCTGTATGCCTCTTCAGGAAGGTTATACTCTTTTATGCGTTTTAATAAGACTTCATAACTGTCTTCACGCTGCCCTCCCCCGGTAATCTCTCCGTATCCTTCAGGCGCAATCATATCCACACTCAAAGAGAGGGATTCATCCTCCGGGTCACGCTTCATATAGAATGCCTTGCATTGTGCCGGATAGTGGTGAACCATTATCGGCCTTTCAAAACTCTCACTTATGAGCGTCTCCTGAGGGGCACCAAAATCATCCCCAAACTTAAACTCCTTATCTTTTCTTTGGATTATTTCTACTGCCTCTTTGTAACTTATTCTTGGAAATGGTTTTTTGATATTTTCAAGTTTTGAGGTGTCCCTCTCCAGGACCTTCAACTCCTCTTTTCTTTCCTCCAGAACCCGCTCAACTATATAGCAGACAAATTCCTCTTCAAGCTCCATAAGACCATTCAGTTCCAGATAGGCAACCTCTGGCTCAACCATCCAGAATTCAGTTAGATGCCTTCTGGTCTTAGACTTCTCGGCCCGAAATGTTGGACCAAAGCAATATACCTTACCCAATGCCGCAGCGGTTGCCTCGTTATACAATTGCCCGCTCTGAGTTAGATACACAGTCTCACCAAAATAATCAACCGGAAAGAGGGTAGTTGTTCCTTCAACCGAGGTCGGCGTTAAGATTGGTGTATCTACGTTTATGAAGCCACGGCTGTCCAAAAAATCGCGTATCGCCCTTATTACCGTATGTCTAATTCTCAAAATTGCATTCTGTTTCCGGGAACGGAGCCAGAGATGGCGAATTGGCAGGAGAAACTCTATTGAATGTTCCTTTGGGGTAATTGGATAGTTTTCGGCCATCTGTATAATTACCAAATTGCTTACTACAATTTCGTATCCACCGGGTGCTCTCTTATCCACGCGAACCGTTCCTTTAACAATGAGTGAGGATTCCTGTGTTATTTTATCTGCAATCGCAAAGACATTGGGCTTTGCCTCATTTTCACTTATCACTGACTGTATTATTCCAGTGCCATCTCTAATCAGCAAAAATCGCACCTTACCGGAAGACCTCTTATTATAGAGCCAGCCCTTAATCTCTACCTCTTTGCCCACGTGTTTGCCAATATCTTCAATATAAACTTGCATAATATAATATATCCCTTTTTTCCAAAAAGTCAAGCAAGGGCCCAAGGGGAATTAAAATCTTCGCCCCATTGACAACGTCCAATTACTTCCGTATAATCTCTTTGTGATAAGTGGTCCAATCTATCTTATGCAGCCGATTCCTTATTTTGGCGAAGAACTTGAGGGAGAATGGATATATGAACCAAAGATAGATGGATGGAGGATGGAGGTAATTATCTATGAAGATAGAAAGATTGAATTCTGGGGAAGGAGGCTGGAGAAGAGACCAGACTGGACTTCGGATTTGCATTATTTGGCTGGTTATTTAAGGAATCTACCTTCAGGAACAATCCTTGATACAGAACTATATTCAACTGGTGGCAGGAGATTTATACCAAGTCTATTTGCGAGAAAGAGGAAAGAGGAGCCGATAATCTATGTCTTTGATATTATCTATAAAAATGGCGAATTCCTCGGCGAATTGCCATTGAGTAAAAGAAAGGAGATTCTAAAGAGGTTGAAATTTGAAGCTCCGTTCAAATTGATTGAATACCAGCGGTTGCACAATATAAAAGAAGACTTCCAGAAGACTGTTGAAAAGGGTGCAGAAGGGATTATAATTAAACAACTTGATTCACCATACTGGATTGGTAAGGATGGTCCTATTGCCACCCATTACTGGCGGAAGATTAAATAAGACTGCTATAATGCAAAAAGGAGAAAAGGCTAAAAAGGGCAGCAGTATTAATCGCCTATGGTTATTGGGCATAGATGCTGGTATGGTAATTGGGCATGGTCAATGGTTTTTA
>CBFGJQ010000070.1:0-5143 GCA_965649095.1 Caldifarciminota bacterium
CAGGCAGAGGGGGCATCGGACACTCGGAACTATTCCAACCAGCATCTAAGGATTCTGGCTTTAAGCGCCTGAGGGAGAGATTTAAACTGAACACTTGTTTCATATTACTCCTTTCTTGGTTTTTATCATAATAGTAGTATATCCAAGAAAGGAGTTTTTTCAAGTATTTTGTGGTATTAAAATTTCACCAAATAGGTGAAAAAGCCAACCGTTGCAAAGTGGCTTCAATACGGCATTCTATGCAATTTCAAATCTCTTATCGCTGGATTCGGGTAATAATATTGTCTTAAATGCAATAAAATACAATCTTCCCAATGGTAAGGTTGAGATTCTGGTAAAGGGCAGAAATAACCACCTGGAGATAAAACTTACCGATACCGGGGTTGGTATTCCCAAGGAAGAACTACCAAAGATATTTGACCTCTTTTATCGTGGTAAATATGCACGCCAGATGGACAAAACAGGAGCTGGTATCGGGCTTACCTTAGTAAAGAATCTTGTAGAGATGCACGGTGGTCGTATCGATGTGGAGAGTATGAAGAATAGAGGCACTACTTTCATCCTTACCTTTCCCAGGGTATCCTGTCCTGCAACCATAAATTAAAATCTTGACTATCTATATTTTTTTCCTATAATATAAGGATGCTTGATAATCTCGGTCGGGAAATAACTCACCTCAGAATTAGCATCACCCAGCGATGTAACCTTAACTGTTTCTATTGCCATCGTGAGGGTGAGACTGGAAATGGAGCTGAGATGTCACTTGAAAAGATTCTTGAGATTGCCAGGGCGATGGCTGAGATTGGGATAAGATATGTTAAGATTACCGGCGGAGAACCGCTTTTAAGAAACGATGTTGTTCAGATTGTAAAAGGGTTATCCGATTTAAATAGATTTGACGATATCAGCCTTACCACTAATGGTTTACTTTTAAAAGATTTGGCAAGACCATTAAAAGAGGCGGGGCTTTGCCGTGTCAATATCGGCTGTGATTCAATTTCATCAAATATTACAAAAAAGAATTTTTTGAACATATTGCCGGGAATAATTGCCGCAAAAGAGTGTGGGCTAATGCCAATAAAATTGAATATGGTTGTATTAAAAAATATAAATAGTTCAGAGATTGATGAAATAATTTCACTCGCCAGTAGATACGAGCTGATTCTTCAATTAATTGAACTCATCCCGAATAAAAATTTTGATTTTGAGAAATACTATCTCCCACTTTCAAGCATTGAAGAAAGGCTTAAAAAAATGGCAGATTCCTCTTTTACAAGAAAACTTCAGGGACGAAGGCGCTACTATATTGATGGTTGTGTGATTGAAATTGTCAGTCCATCCCATAAGACCTTCTGTCAGAACTGTAGTAAGATAAGGGTTACATCCGATGGCAGAATAAAACCCTGTTTAATGCGTGAGGATAATACGGTGGTATTTGAAAACATAGATTCAATAAAGGAGGCAATAAAGAGGAAGGGGTATGCTTGATAGAATTATCAGTTTACCATTTATCTCTTTATGCCGTTTATCTTCTCCTGATGTCATTCCTATATTTCTCTCTTTATGTCATTCCTATATTTCTCTCTTTATGTCATCCCAGTTTTTTATCTTTGTGTCATTCCCATATTTTTCTCATTGTGTCATTCCTGCGAAAGCAGGAATCCAAATTGAATTAAACCACTATGAAAAGACAATACTACATCTACATCTTAGCAAGTAAAAAGAACGGCACACTCTATGTCGGAGTTACAAATAATTTGATTAAAAGGGTGTATGAACATAAAAATAATCTCATTGACGGGTTTACAAAAAAATATGGCGTGCATAACCTTGTTTATTATGAAGTATTTGATAATATTTATGACGCCCTAACAAGGGAAAAGAGAATAAAGAAGTGGATGCGAAAGTGGAAGATTGAGTTGATCAGTAAACTTAATCCGGAGTGGAAGGACTTGTATAATGAAATATTACAATAAATATATGTGTAATAAAGAATGGGAAAACAGTAATGGATTCTCGCTTGCGCGGGAATGACGAAATAATATGAGGTGAAAAAAAAAATAATGGAAGAACAGAAAAGGGGGTTCAAAATTTTACCGATGGGGGTATACAATGGTTAAGATGGTTGATATTTCAGATAAGAAAGTAATATTGCGCGAGGCGATTGCATCAGGTCGCATAATTTTAGAGGAAGACACCATCAAACAAATCAAAGCCAACAAGATTAAAAAAGGTGACCCATTGGTCGTTGCCCAGATTGCTACAATAAATGCAGTAAAAGAGACAAGCCGACTCATCCCTCTGTGCCACCAGATTAATCTCTCATCCATTGGTGTTGATTTTGAAATCAAAAAGAATTATATAGAGGCGATAGTAAGGGTTAAGTCTGAGGCAAAGACTGGTGTTGAGATGGAGGCGATTGTCGGTGTCTGCACTGCCCTCTTTACAATCTGGGATATGGTCAAATATCTTGAGAAGGATAGAGATGGACAGTATCCCACAACAAAAATCACAGATATAAGGGTATTAAAAAAGGTGAAGTATGGTTAAAGAAGGATTTGGGAAGTTAGTATCTTTAAAAGAGGCAATAGAGATTCTTGAATCAAATATAAATACCCTACCAGTTGTAAAGGTAAAGATAGACGAAGCATTGGGGCGGTCCCTGGCAGAGGATATAATTGCGCCCATTGATGTTCCCCATTTTGATAAATCTGCGATGGATGGCTATGCGGTGATTGCCCGGGATACATTTGGTGCATCAAACACCTCACCAAAATATTTAAAATCTGTCGGCTCTATATCACCGGGGCAGGTCTTTCAAGGAAGGATAAATCAGGGTGAGTGTGCCGAGATTTCAACCGGTGCTCCACTACCAGATGGTGCTGATGGTGTAGTAATGGTGGAGTATACAGAGAGGGCTGAGGATTCAGTTATTATCTACAAATCAATTGCCCCCGAAGAGAATGTGGTAAAAATTGGAAGTGATATTAAGAAAGGGGAAAGGGTTATTGAGAAGGGAACACTACTTGGACCCAGGCATATCGGGGCACTTACTGCAATGGGGATTTCTGAGGTCTCTGTATATAAAAAACCCTGCGTTGCAATCTTAACGACCGGGGATGAAATCATTAGATTGGGTGATGAACTGAAAAAGGGGAAGGTATATGATATAAATTCATATACTATCTCTTCAGCATTGATTGAAAATAATTGCGATGTGATAAATTTAGGGGTAGTCCCTGACGATAAGACAATTATTAAAGAAAAGATTCTTGAAGGGATTGAAAAGGGTGATATTCTTTTATTATCCGGTGGTTCATCATTAGGGGCAGGTGACTTCATACACGAAGTAATCAGTGAAATTGGTGTGATTCTCATCCACGGCATTGCAGTAAAACCAGGTAAGCCCACAACAATTGCTAAGGTAAAGGATAGATTGATTATTGGGCTACCCGGTCATCCAACATCCTGCCTTTCTAATGTCTATATCTTAGTTCTACCCATTATAAGAAAGATGCAGGGTGATACAAAACCGGTTGTTGAAAGGACGGTAGAGGCAATCTTAACGAGAAAGGTTGCTTCAACCATTGGAAGGTATGAGTTTCTCTCGGTCAAATTGTTTCAAAAAGAGGATGGAATCTATGCAGAACCAATAATGAAGGGTTCAAGTTCCATTACGACACTCGCGTCTGCCGATGGATTCGTTGGAATTGATGAAAATATTGAGGTCCTGGAAAAGGGTGATAAGGTGAAGGTGAGGCTATTTTGAACGGAATTTCAATCACCTTTTTAAGTTACTGTAGGGCAAGGCTTTAGCCTTGATTAAAATTATGAAAGGCAAGGTTGTTGCAGTCTGTATAAGCGAGAAAAAAGGGACGCCAAAGAAGAACATCGGTGAGGGTGAGGTGATAGAAGATTTTGGTCTTCAGGGTGATGCCCATGCAGACAAATGGCACCGACAGGTAAGCCTACTTGCCCTGGAGAGTATTGAAGAGATGAGAAAAAAGGGATTGAATGTTGGTCCTGGTGATTTTGCTGAGAATATCACAACGAAAGGGATTAAACTGGAAACCCTGCCAATCGGAACAAAATTGCAGATTGGTAATGTCCTCCTTGAGGTAACCCAGATTGGTAAGGTCTGTCCAAGACCCTGCGCGGTATTCTACCGGGTCGGCGATTGTATAATGCCTAAAAAGGGAATATTTGCAAAGGTTATTAAAGGAGGCAGGGCAAAGGTAGGAGACGAAATTACTGTAATAGAACATAATTCTCAAATCGCTGGCTCAAAATCCCAAATTCCAAGCACCAAATCCCAAACAAATTTCAACGACCAAACTCCAAACAATGATAAGGGCATCTGAACCTAAATCTGCAACTCAACCCTTTATGACTGATGATCAAATGCCATTTGTAGGGACAGAGCCTGACTCTGCCTTGAACAGGGGTTGTCCCTGTCCGTTAAGTTAAGGAGGAAAAATGTTCAAGGTTGGAATAATTACCATTTCAACAAGTGTCGCATCGGGTAAGAAAAAGAGCAAGAGCGAAGAGGTTATAAAAGAACTGGTGAAAAAGATGGGTGGTGAGATTTGTGCTGAATCAATCCTCCCTGACGATGAAGGATTGATTTCAAAAGAGATTATAAGATTTACCGATGAACTCAAGATTGATTTGGTTCTAACTACCGGTGGCACAGGTTTCAGTCCTACTGACTTCACACCTGAGGCAACAAAGAAGGTTATTGAAAGAGAAATCCCTGGTATCCCTGAGGCAATGAGAATGGCAGCATTTAAGGACTCTCCAAAGTCAATCCTTTCCCGGGGGATTGCCGGCATAAGAAAAAGGAGCCTTATAATAAACCTCCCGGGCAATCCAAATGGTGCCAGGGAATGCCTTGAGATAATTATGCCTGTCCTGCCCCATGCCCTAAAGGTTGTGAGTGGCAAGATAATCGGCTGGGAAACAGATGAGGAAAAATCTAATCGGTAATTGTAGCGTCCGACTTCAGTCGGACGAAAAAGAGATCTTTTTTAAATGGGGATACAGGGGGATTTTAATTTATGTCCTATTATTTCTATCTATAGTATTCGCCAATCCCACAAGACTCAAACTTGCGACAACCACGAGTGTAGAAAATTCCGGTCTC
>CBFGJQ010000071.1:0-5116 GCA_965649095.1 Caldifarciminota bacterium
TGACATCTTGAATTAATGAACCAGAAGCACAAATAAAGGACTTTTTCAGCAACCTCCTATTGCCCTCTTGACAAAATAGAATTTTTATATAAAATATTCTTCAGAAAAGACAAAATGAAGATATATTATATCCTCTCTTTCTTTATGATATTCTTTCTTACAGGCCCCAAAAATTCTGAGGGTGAAGAAGTTTCTCCAAATTTAAAAGGAGATACCACAAGCCTAATGGGGACAGATGAAATTATTTCCCTAAAAAAGAGAATGTCACCGACCGAGAAGGTTATTGAATTTATCCCAAATATATTTCCTAAACTATCCGAGCCTTCCTTTATCCATTTTAATCTCCAACCCCTTTTTAAACAGATAACCGAGCCGCCCAAACCAGTGCCAATTGGGGAAATCAAGCCGAATACAAACAGTAAAATTTCATCTAACCCCAAACCTTCAGATACCCTTATGAGTGGCATAATACAAAACATCACCCTTGATAAAACAGTCTATAAACAGGGTGAAATTGCTACCTTGAATGTTACTACCATCAAACCAATTTTAGATCCCGAGATAAAATTTTTGTATAAGAAATATAAACTATATCCGGTAGGAAGGAATAGCTATAGGACTATCCTTGCCGTGCCGATGGATGCAGATACTGGCCGGCACTATCTGACCTTAAAATATACCGAAGACGACAAAAAGAAGACCCTTAAATTGCCATTCAAGGTTATTCGTGGGGATTTTGCGGAAGAAGACACAGTTGAACTTGAGATACATATTTTAACCGAGGAGACCTTAGAGATGCTAAAATACGAAGGAAGATACTTTAGGAAGGCTTACGCTAAAAATTTTGACACCCTTCTATTTGATGGTGACTTTATCTGGCCCTGTGATGGTTCAATTACCTCCCTCTTTGGAATGGCACGGCGGTATAATAAAGACTTAGATAAATGGTCACATAAGGCAATTGATATTGCCAATTCAATTGGTACCAAAGTTGTTGCTGCAAACAGTGGAATTGTAGTAATGGCTGAAGAACTTGAGGGGCATGGCAAAAGCATTGTGATTGCCCACGGGCACGGGATCCATACAGTCTATTTACATCTCAACAAAATTTATGTTAAAGGTGGGGACACTGTCGTAATCGGAGAAGAAATCGGCGAATTGGGTAAAACCGGTATGTGCACCGGACCCAACTTACATTTTCAAATTATGGCTAATAGGATTCCGACTGACCCCAGATACTGGATTCGGGGAGGCACGAAGTTGAAAAAGGGTGATTATGTGAGACCACTGTTAACAAAAGTGGATTTTTAAAAATTCTCCGCTTTACTTTTAAATTTCTGCGCCTCGGCGATGCCGGCTTTAAATGCCTTCAGATTTAATTCTTCGGTTCCTTTGGGAACGCGCGACAAAATTGCGGATTCCACCGCCTCTTTTGATACTACACCGGTTAATTCGGTAATTAAACCCAGTGCCACAATATTTGCAACAAGGGTTTTGCCCGTAACTTTTTCTGCAATTTCGGTGATGGGAAGAGAAATAACTCTAAATTTCCCTTCCGGCCCAGCTGAAACATAATTGGAGTCCACAAGAACAATTCCGTTCTCTTTTACATCGCGCCAGTATTTATTATATGCCTCCTGAGTGAGGGCCAAGAGCAGATCAATATTTACTGCCTTGGGATAGTCTATATCATCGTCACTTATTATTACCTCGGAGCGACTTGAACCACCCCTTGCCTCAGGACCGTAAGATTGACTCTGGGTTGCATTCTTACCATCATAGATTGCCGCGGCCTCGGCAAGAATCTTGCCGGCAAGAATCAAACCCTGCCCGCCTGAACCGCTCAGTCTAATTTCATATCTAAAAGACATTACACCTCCTCTCTTCTTACCCTCGCTATTAGTTTCGCATATTCCTCACAAAATTCTGGTCTCTCAATATCATGGAGCACACCGATTGTAATCTTGCCCTTCCTTTCCTCAAGAGTCAATTTGCGAGCAGTTTCTATCGGGATACTATTTTCTTTATAAAATTTAAGCATATCAACTGCACTCCCTAAACGATTTGGTCTACCATAATATGTTGGACAGGGGGAAAGAATTTCAATCAGGGCAAAGCCCTTCTTTTGGAGGGCCTTTTCTATTAGTTTATCAAGTTGGGTTGCGTGGTAGCAGGTTGAGCGTGCAACAAAAGATGCACCAGCAGCGATTGCGAGGTTGGAAATATCAAAATCTGGCTCAGCACTCCCATAGGGCGCGGTGCTTGCCTTCTTACCAAATGGTGTTGTTGGCGAAACTTGCCCACCGGTCATTCCGTAGATGTGATTATTATAGAGCAAGACCGTCATATCAAGATTCCTGCGTGCCGCATGGATGAAATGATTTCCCCCGATTGCTGTCGCATCACCATCTCCAGTAACAACAATAACCTTCAAATTTGGTTTGGCGAGTTTCAAACCCGTCGCAAATGCAATCGCCCGGCCATGATGGGTATGTAATGTATTAAAATCAATATAACCCGGGGTTCTTGAGGAACAACCAATACCAGAAACTATCGCGACATCATCCTTCTGGATTTTTGCGCGGTCAATTGCCCGAAGCATTGCCTTCATTATAATACCACATCCACAACCGGAACACCAGATATGGGGAAACTTATCAAGCCTTAAATATTTCTTATACGGAAACATCTTTGATGCTCCTTAAGATTTCCTCAGGAGTAATGGGACTACCATCTACCCGATTAACTCTTATTGATTCTTTTCTTGTTGCACAGTCTACCTCATGGGCAATCTGCCCGAGATTCATCTCCGGAACAATAAATTTTTTTATTTCTTCTGATAAACTACTTAAAACCTCGTAGGGGAAGGGCCAGAGGACAAAAATTTGAAATAACCCTACTTTTAAACCCAGCTGCCTTGCCTCATAAATTGCCCTTCTTGCTGAGCGTGCGCTTGAACCATAGGCAACAATGCATATATCTGCATCATTAAGAAATTCTTGTTTATATGAAATTATTTCGCTTTTGTATCTTTCAATCTTACGATTTATCCTTCGGTATAAGGCATCAATCTTTTCCGGGTCATTGGTAGGAAAACCGGTCTCATCATGACTCAAACCGGTTACATTAAAACGGTAGCCTGTTCCATAATGGGCAATTGGGGGGATATCTGAGTCAGTAAACTTATACGGGATAAATTTGTCGGGAGGGTCAGTGGTAAGGGTCCTATTTATGATTTCTATCTCATTTTCATCGGGAATGATAATCTTTTCATTCAGATGACCAACTACCTCATCCATCAGGATGATGACCGGGACGCGGAATTTTTCGGAGAGATTAAATGCCTTTATTGTCCACATAAAGGTATCCTGAACCGTGGATGGAACTACGGCGATGACCGGATGGTCACCATGGGTTCCCCACCGCGCCTGCATCACATCCGCCTGGGAAGGTAGAGTAGGTGTTCCCGTGCTCGGACCACCACGCTGGACATTAACCACAACCACCGGCACCTCAGCCATTGAGGCATAACCAATATTCTCCTGCATCAAGGAAAATCCCGGGCCACTGGTAGCAGTCATTGATTTCATCCCGGCGAGTGAGGCACCAATGATTGCACCCATTGAGGCGATTTCATCCTCCATCTGAATAAAAATCCCGCCGACTTCGGGCAATCTCCTTGACAACACCTCAGCAATCTCAGAAGATGGAGTGATTGGATAGCCGGCAAAGAAACGCATTCCCGCAACAATCGCCGCCTCGGCACAGGCCTCATTACCGGACATAATCTTTATTTTTTTTCTATTATTGGGATAGGCAGTCCTGCCTGTTGACTCGTTCATACTCTTTCCACTTCAATCGCAAAGTCCGGACAATAGATTTCACACAATTGGCAACCGGTGCAGGCCTCGGGGTTTATAACCTTTGCCTTTGCCCCCTCCATTATCAAAACCTTTTTTGGACAGAAGGCAACGCAAATCTCACAGCCTTTGCACCAGGACTCGTTTATTTTGATATCAAATTTCTTGGTAGTTACCGCCATCTTAACTATTATATCCAAAAAAATGGCAAGGTCAAGATGCAGGTGTCTGTTGATTTTTCAGGGTAATTGAATATAATTTACCAATGATATCTCCCCTTATTACTTTCGGTGTGATTTTAATCCTCACTGTATTGGTTTTAACCATTATCTTTACGGCATCTGCAAGCGGCAAGAAAAGTGACATTCTACCACAAATTGAAATCCTTACTGATGAACTTGACCGACAAAGACAGGAGAATATATATTTAAGGAACGAGTTACGAAAAATTACCTCTCAAGATAATCTATTTTTCTCATCAATGGTTAGATTAACATCAAATACCGAGCCGATAGAGATTGCCCGCGAGATAACAGGTCTTTTAGTTAATTTTTTGAATACCAGCCAGGTTGCAATCTTTTTTCTGGATAAAAGCGAAAAGCGACTCAATATTGTAGCACATTATGGATTGAATGAGAACTGGATACCAAAAATTGTTTATAATGTTGGCGAAGGAAAGGTGGGTCTGGCGGTTGAAAAAATGATAACGGTCGGAAGACAGGAGTCTGATATGCTACGAATCAAAGAACCTCATCCAGTCTTTGTGCCGGATATGTGTTATCCCATTGTCTATCAAAGCCGCTGTTATCGGTAGACATGGAGATTATTATGTCTCCTGAAACAAGGAAAGATGAAGCGGCAAAAATGGTAAAGAACTTGCTGGATGGTTTGCAATCACATAACCTACTCCACACCCCGGATGACAAGAAATTGACATTTTCGGCGGGAATTGCTTCATATTCGGATGATGGATTGAACGCGGCCGAGTTAATAAAAAGTGCCGATGAGGCATTGTACGAAGCAAAGAATGCCGGCCGTAATCAAGTTAAAATGCATTCCCACAAGATAGAGCAAATATAAGGCGGAGGGAAATCCTGGAATCGAAAATGGTAAATCCGGTTCCGATACTCGTAGATAAGATCCGGAACCTAGCAAGCAAAAAGATAAGCCTGATGGAAGTTTGTGGCACCCATACAATGGCGATCGCCCGTGCCGGAATAAGAAGAATGATGCCGGATAATTTAAAACTTCTTTCT
>CBFGJQ010000072.1:0-5108 GCA_965649095.1 Caldifarciminota bacterium
GTCTTTAAGTTTCGTTGGCGTTATTCACCATACCTTGGTCTGGGCATTGATTATCTTGCCAGGGAACTGAAGAATAATAAAGAATGGGGACTGGCATTTACCTATAGCCTTGGTATTAAGATAAATCTCCATTATGAAAGGGTAAATATCTATCCCGCACTATTTTATGATGGGCTTGCTGATTTTAGAACTGCTGCCGGCGCGCTGGGTTTGAAACTGGGGATTGGCTATGATTTCTAATTTAAGACCGCCCTTAAGATTGCGGTATCTTTTAATTATTCTTTTGCTACAGACCTTTTGTGACAATCACATAGTTGAACGTTCAGCCGCTGACTACTTTCCGGTCAAAGAGGGGAATTGGTGGCTTTATAGTAACGGCGATTTATACCAGCCCAAGACGATTGAGGTGACCGTTGAGCCGAGGGATACAATCCTGGAGATTGAGTGCTATCCCTTTAATTATTCAGGAGATTTTCACTACCTGGCAGTAGACCAGAAAGGTATCAATGAGTATATAAAAATCACAAAGAACTATGGGGGAAGTGATTGGACAATATTAGAGGGTTTTGTAAGAAGACTTGAATTACCATTAGTAAAAGGGAATCGTTATATTGACTCACTTGTTGATTCAGTGGACTTTTTTGGTGAGAGGATAAAGGGAAGCTATAAGGTTGAGGGATATGTATCAGATTATATAGAAGAGAAGTTATACGGCACAGTCTATAAGGTCATCCGGACAACTGTCCAGACGATACAGACCGCAGATTCTTTGATTACAAAAGATGAATATCTTGAGGAATACTACGCACCAAATATCGGACTCATTAGATTCAAAGATTCAGGGGATGACTTTAAACTCATCGCTTATAAACTCAATTAAAGAAGAGATTTCTCTCCAGACCGCCCAACAGAAAAATCTCCTTCTGGAAATCTATGACCGACTATATAATAGATTCGGTCCCCAGCACTGGTGGCCAGGGGAATCACCATTGGAGATTATGGTCGGTGCAATCCTTACCCAGAATACAAACTGGCAGAATGTTGAGAAGTCAATTAAGAATATCAAAGAGGCGCACCTCCTTGAGGCAAGGCTTTTACTGAAAAATAGAAAGAGGATTCCAGAACTGGTGAAGCCTTCTGGGTTTTATAGATTAAAGGCACAGCGGCTAATAAATTTTCTCAAATTCTTTGTCAACCGCTATGAGGGGAAGGTTGAGGAACTACAAAGGGTGAAGACAGAAAGGCTGCGGTTGGAGTTACTGGCTGTCCCGGGTATTGGTCCTGAGACTGCGGACTCTATCTTGCTCTATGCCCTCAATCGGGCGGTCTTTGTTGTGGATGCCTATACCCGCCGCATATTCGCCCGGCATAAAATAATTGGCGAAAAATCTAAATATGAAGAGATAAGGCAGTTTTTTGAAGAGAATCTCCCTTGTGATTTTAGGCTCTATAATGAATACCACGCCCTTTTAGTCAAATTGGGCAAAATCTTTTGTAAGAAGAATGAACCCCTTTGTAATAACTGTCCTCTGCTTCCTTTTTTCGCTGGGTCCTGATGACATCATCCGGGGAGTTTATCTCAATCCCTATCAGGCGTCTAAAAAGGACTACCTCAAAAGGTTTTTCCACCTTGCGGATTCAGGATATATAAATACAATTGTCGTTGACTTAAAGAGTGATTATGGCTATCTCTGTTATGAAACAGAAGTCCCGCTGGTAAAAGAACTGGGCGCATTCAGGAGATTGATTGACCTTGATTATCTAATAGAAAATTGTAAAGAGAGGGATATTAAGCTCATCGCCCGAATTGTCTGCTTTCGGGATAACTATCTCGCCCTTTATGAAGATTGTGGGATAAGAGACAGAGAGGGTAATATCTGGTATGATAGGACGAAGACGGCGTGGCTAAATCCCGGCAACAAAAAGGTCCATAGCTATCTTATCAGTATTATTGATGAACTTAAAGGAAAGGGTGTTAATTCATTTGCCCTTGATTACCTCCGTTTTCCAACCGATGGCGATTTAAGTAGCATCAACTGGCCTGAGGATAATGGACCAAGGCACAGACCGATCATCAACTTCTTAGCGGAATTGAGAAAAACGGTCAGGGGGGTTGAGATCGGAGTCTGTATATTTGGCTATTCGGTATGGTATGATTTAAAAAATGAAGGGCAAGAGGTTTCAAGGTTTGGACCGTTTGTAGATATAATCTATCCGATGCTCTATCCTTCCCATTTTCACCCAGGTTTCAAAAGGGAAGTTTCCGAATACTGGCGGAACTACTGGATATATTTCGATTCGGTTGAAGAGGCATTTAAGAAACTACCCCGGAGGGTAAAGGTTATTCCCTTTGTTCAAGGCTTTGACCTTTATTGTGAGATATTCAATTATGACTATATCTTCTCCCAGATACTCGGGGCAATCTGTGCGGATGCAGATGGAATATTAATCTGGAATGCGGCGAGTGATTACTCTATCTCTTTTTTTCCCTTGAAGTGGGCACATAATTTAGTCCAATACCAATCCGCTCAGAATAGCCTAAATATCCGTAGGAGAGACCTACTGCGCCAATATCAAGATACCACCCTGGTGTTATCATTATCTCAATGGCAAACCCGAACGAGAAGCCCGACGCCCCCAAATCCTGATAGCCGGTCTGAAATCCAGCCATTAAAGAAAAGCCGGAGATCTGTGACTCCTGACCAAATATTGCCCTGGTAGCACTCTTCATTATCTCAGGTTCGCGAATGAAGACCTCGGTTCCCATAGAGAAGGTTGGTATATAGTCAGGGTAGATTGAATAGTCCAGGGCAAGTGTCCAGTGATTCTCTCTAAAGGGTATCTTGAGTGCTACCCCCTGTCGGAAGTTGACCGGAGGGTATTCCCATTTTCTGATAAACTTTCTTGGTGTCCCGATATTCTTTAAGACGCTACCGATATAGACAAACCTTATTGGGTTTAGGATAATGCCGAAATCACCAAGAATCCCGTAGGCATCCACATCATATAATTGACTCCGCACAACCTTACCACAACTACCGAATATAATCTCCCTCTTTTTCCCAATCCCATTTCCGTAGCCGACATTTAAGAGCATGTCATAATTGCGGAACTCTCTTCCGGGCGCGCCGACCTCACTATACTCCATATCCTTTGCCGTAAGATAAGAAATCCCGATTCCAAGCCCACCCGCCTTTCTACCAAGCAGAATTGAAGAGGTGAGGTTGTAATACTGCCATATTGATAAATGATTCATGCCCATCCCTGAGACATAATAACTCTTTACTATTCCCAGCCCGGCTGGATTCCAGAAGACCGCATTGGCGTCGTCACTGAGGGCAGTGAAGGCATTTCCCATTGCTACCGGTCTTACCCCAACACCGAGTTTCAGGAATGTATAACCGGTCGCTCCCGGATGCCAGATTTGGGCAAGGATACTTAAAATGATAAGGTTAACCATCATTTGAATCGGTCTTTCAATTTATTGAGGACCTGGGGAAGGGTAGTATATTCCATATCGCTCAAAGGGAGCCTCTGCGGTTCAAATGGACCATGCCGGCGGAGATAGTCCGCTATCTCATTTGCCTTTTGTCTTGTATGGTCATAACTCGGGTCGGCAAACATATCGCGTGGTCCAATCAAAGTTCCATTGCTAATCTGAAATCCTAAGGCAATAACCCTTGGTGGACCATCAAATCGGGTTGGATTCGCATCCTCTACCGAGACCGGCATAAATGGTCCCCAGTGTGAACCCCGCATCCAGCCGGTAACCATATAAGGTAATGAGAATGGTTCAAGGACCTCACCAACGGCAGGGAGTCCGCTCTGACACCTCACAATCATCACCGGGTCATCCTTGCCCACATATCTGCCCGCAATCAGATTTACCTTCTGGGTTGAAGTAGTCGCCGCAATCGTTCCGTCTTTCTTATAGACATTCTTAATTATATAATGCTCGGAGGCACCAATCAGGCATAAGAGGTCATACATATCCTCCGGGGTATTCAACCTCGCATTCTTATCCTGAAAGACATCGTGCACCTCAAAGACAAAACCATCGTGCATCGTTGGGTCAATGACAAGGCCGATTGTATTAAATGGGTCAGCAAACATCTTGAAAAGTGGATAGTTCCAGGAACCGGGCGATGTCTTATCAGCCGCAAAGATAATAACCGGCTCGCTCTTTCTCTCTTCAAAGGTCATCTCGGCACAGCCCGGTCCCATTCCCTTGACATTCCCGGAGAATGCATCAGAAAGTAAATCCTGTCCTGCCCCATAGAGTTTTAACTCCTTTGCCAGATTTGTGCATTCCACAAATGTATCCCAGGCAATCTTATGGATTTCATTAGAATCGTTGCCCTGGCGATGGGTCATTATGAGTTCAAGGTCATCACCACAATGGGTGACATGAAAGTCAACAATAGCGCCTCTCTTTTTCTGCCCATCAAGAATCTGCATTGCCCTGGTTATGATATTTGGGTGCATACTTGAATGTCCCACATATCCGCCAATATCGGCCTTGATAACGCTCAAGGTTATTTCCATTTTTCCTCCTCGTTTAAATTATATCCATTATTGGGGTTTTGACAAGGGTAAAGTGCATTTTGGGAACACCGCTCAATAGCCTTTCGGGATTGACCGCCCTTATGTTTTTCCATAGGGAGAAATTTCATCCACCCCTCAGGGGAGCGGATTGGGTGAAAAGTAGGGACTCTTCAGCCACTAAGTGTAATGTCCACAGATCTTATTTACACTTTTCCATAATGGAAAACTTCATTATCAGGTAATAGGAATCCCGATTTCCATTAGAACCTGCCCTGAATTCATTTCAGGGACGTGCTTTTCAAATTCCTGTTACCTATATTTAAGCATTCACCATTTAACCAATTTCATTTCGCCTTCCCTGAATATTTCGTCTCTTTTTTATAATGAAAATTTCCATTAGAACATATCATCAGGGGCTAAAGCCCCTGAAACCCCAACCCTCACCCTCCCCTCTCCTTGAAAAGGGAGAGGATACACTTGCCATCGGCGATCGGAAATCCCTGATGTATCTTGTCCATATTTTTTCTATAATGAAAAATTTCATCATATTGTATAGGAATTTT
>CBFGJQ010000073.1:0-5101 GCA_965649095.1 Caldifarciminota bacterium
TATCCTCTCCCTTTTCAAGGGAGAGGGGAGGGTGAGGGTTGGGGTTTCAGGGGCTTTAGCCCCTGATGATATGTTCTTCTTCAGAAACTCAAACATCGTTTTTTGGAAAAAACTTAACGGATTACAACCCGCCGAACCCTAAGCCTACCCGCTTAGATAACTACATTTGAAGCTACATCCAGGCAATCTTTTCATCAAGGGGATAGAAGTGGTCGGCGATTTCTATCAGGTCGTATGCAGTGTTCTTAGGAAAGGAATAGACCTCTACCCTCTTCCCTTTTGATTTGATATATTTAACAAGGGGGACAAAGTCCCCATCTCCAGAAGCAAGAACAACCGTGTCAATCCTATCTAAGAGACTCAATATATCCAAGGCAATGCCCATATCCCAGTTTGCCTTGGCAGTGCCATCGCCCCTATAGCGGGGCTCTTTCACCTTCACCTCAAATCCAATCTTTTCTAAAGAGGATATAAATGATACAGGGTCGCCGGTCGGAGATTTTACTACATAGGCAATCGCCTTTGCAAGATGACGATTCTGCCCCGTAACAAGTGAAAGTAGTTTTTCATAACTGATTTTCCCACTGTAGCATTCGCGGGCTGAGCGATAAAGATTTTCAGCATCGGCAAATATGGCAATTCGCTCAAGGGTCGGTTTTTTTACCTCTTCCTTTGTTTGTGACTTTGCTACCTGAGAATATTTTCTCAACTCCTCCATAATTGTCTGCTTGATATTGGCATAGATCTTTTGTTCATTTGATACCATCTCTTCAAGTTGTTTTTTTATTTCACTAAATTCTTTTAAAAATGTTGTTTCAAATCGCTCGGGGAAGGTTAAGAGGATATTCTCATTCTGGACTGACTTCTCAAGTAGATAGAGTATCTTTTCAATGCCCTTCTCCAGATGCTTGATTTCTCCAATCTCAGTGGGTTCAGACCTTTGGGTGCTGAGTCTTGCAATCTCGGATTGCAAATCCATATTCACCTTCTTTAGTTCATTAATATCCTTCATCAATCTCCTGTTCTCCTCCTTCTGTAAAGCCAGGGCCTCATTCAGTTTCTTATTTATCTCATCCTTCTCTTTGAGCATTGCCTCAAGTTTGATGTTCACACTTTCAAGTTGTTTCTGTTCTACCTCTCCCGGTGGTTTTCGCTTGAGGCTCTTTTCTAAAAACCAGTTAAACTCCTTTACCATCTCCTCTCGGTCATCAAGGATAAGGGCAAGGGCAAGTATTGCAAGGCTTCTCAAATCTGGGGATTTATTAATCTCCTCTTTGAGATATGCCTTTACATCCTTGGTTGGCATAATAGCAATTCTGTCGGCATAAGGCGCGACCTTCTTCTTTAAAATCTTTATTACCTCGGTCCCCACCTCTACATCTCCATAAAACTCATCACCAAGGGCAGCAATGAGTTCCAAATCGGGAAGCGAAGAGAGCCTCCGGCCAGGATAGGTAAGCCCTACTGAAGAGAGAATCCTTAAAATCTCATTACGGTCAAAGATTATCTCGATAATTAGACAAAAATCCGCAATGAATAAACGCCTGGTTATCCTTTCCCACAGTTCCTGGAGTGATGCCATACATAATAATATAAAAAAAATTTCTTATGTCAAGCGTTGACTTAATAATAAATTTTGATAAAATTGTCTGTGCCGCGCTCAATCCTAACACCAATAGGGTTCTCCATCGCTACCCTCCTTTTTGCCCGGGACTGGACAGTTCTTGTCTATATGGCAGCGGACAACAGCCTCAGTGCCTGGGCCGACTCAGACCTAATTGAAATGGAAAGGGTTGGTTCTGATGATAATCTTGCCATAATTGTTCAGGTTGATAAGCCACAGATTGGTGCCCGCCGGCTTTATGTAGCATTCAATCAACTTCAGAATCTCGGTGAACTCGGTATTATTGATATGTGTGACTGGCATACCTTAAAGGATTTCCTTGTATGGGGGGTTTCAAATTATCCGGCGCGTAATTATATCGCAATTTTATGGGACCATGCAACGGGATGGACACTTTCTGATGGCCGCTCCTTTGGTAGTGATTGGTCAAGCGGAAACCAGATGGGTGTGGCCAATGGTGAACTGCAGGAAGCATTCAGGAGTTTTTATAATGCCACGGGCAAAAAACTGGATATCCTCGCCTTTGATGCCTGCCTTATGCAGGAGATTGAGGTTGCCTATGAAATGAGAGATTATGCAAAGATTCAGATTGCCCCCCAGACTATATGGCCGCTGTCCGGATTTCCTTATACCGAAATATTATCAATTATCAAGAAGAGACCAAATATCAATGAGATTGAAATGGCAAGAGAGATTGTGGAGATATGCACCAACCATTATTATGGCATACAATCGGTAGCAATCTCCGCCGTAAATCTTGAGAATCTAACCGAATTAAAAGGGAAGATGAACAAGGCTTTTAATAAAATTATGGCCAATTCTTCCCACGAGGAAATTAAAGATTTGAGAAATCGTGTTCAGACAATCTCTCCTCTCAACCCTTCACCCCAGATTACTGATGATTATGTTGACCTGGGTGATTTTTTGAAACTACTTAATGAATATCTTTTATATAATGAAACAGAAGAGTTATACGAGCAATACCAGGAGACCATAATTGCCCATGGTGTGTGGGGTGAGGTATTTGAAAAGACTACCGGTCTTACAACCTGGTTTCCCGACCGATATATTGAATTCAAACAATTGATTGAACTTTACCTTCTCCTTGATTATCATAAATCAAACTGGCCGAATTTCCTGAACTGGTTCTATGGTGAGGACGATATAAGACCGAAGGATGTATATATAACTAGTGGAATGGTTGGTTCGGAGAATGACTTTCGATTATTCTGGACCAGCTCCTTTGACCTCGCGCCGGTTTCTTATTGCGTAATTGAATGTAGCGACACAAATAAAATCTTTTATGACCCGGCTGAGGATTCATCAGACTGGATTCTCTCTGGATTTACCATATCCAGTAATGAGGCCCATTCAGGCAATTCGGCACTCTTTTCGGGTAATTATAGTAATCTCAATAATTATGCCCGGACAAGGGGGAATATAAATCTGACCGATTACGGAGTTTTAGATTTATATCTTAATTATCTCACTGAGGATATGGTTGATTCTTTTATAATAGAATATGGTGACAATTCTGAAGTGTATTATGGCAACTCCAGAGGCTGGATAAACTGCCGGATATTACTGCCACCCGGTGATTATCCTTTAAGGTTTTGTTATCGGACAAATGCCACTGTGAATTGTGGTGGTGTATACATTGATGATATTAAGGTGTATAGACTTTTGAATTCAAGATTCATTCGCCGGGATATTACTGATACTACGATTTTAATCTATAATATATTAAGGGGAGATTACCTCTTTGCCACACTTGCCACTGACTCCTATGGAAATAGCAGCAACCTTTCTAATCTCACCGCGGTTTCAGTCAATAATTATGCCGTCCCATATTGCAATCCCAACCCCTTTATTACCGATTGTGAGATAATCCTTGACTATCCTGATACGCTAAGACCGGTTGTCTACATCTATTCAATTTCGGGCCGGCTGATAAAAAGATTCTCCTATGCGGAATTCGGACCCGGCAAAAGAATCTACTGGAAGGGACTTGATGAGAAGAATCAGCAGGTGGGGTCAGGGCTTTACTTTGTCTTTGTTAAAGATGGCCCTTTTAATAAAGTTGGAAAGATTGTGTGTGAGAGATGAGTAATTTAGTTATCATCGCCAATGGTGGGGCAGGCGGTATAAACTTCCCCTCCCGCCGCGCCCGGGGATTAAAAAAGGCGGTCGGCATCGGTTATGAGATATTGAAAAATGGTGGCTCAAGCCTTGAGGCAGTTGAGAAGGCAATAATGGTTCTTGAAGATACTACAATATTCAATGCGGGGACCGGTTCCGTATTCGGGCTTACCGGTGAGGTTGAAATGGATGCGGCAATAATGACATCAAATGGGGAATTTGGGGCAGTTGCTGCCATCAGGAATGTCCGCTATCCAATCCAGGTTGCCCGACTGGTGATGGAGAAGACCGACCATCTCTTGTTGTGCGGTGAGGGGGCAACCCGCTTTGCCAGGCTATGGGGAATAAAATACTACGACCCAAGGACAAAAGAGAAACGAAGGTGGTGGCAGCGGGCAAGGAGGAGTTTGCAGAGCAACTACTTTTTAAGACTAAAGGAACTGGCGCCGCTCTATGAGACGGTTGGCGTTGTGGCAATGGATAAGAAGGGGTTAATCGTTGCCGGGACATCAACCGGCGGAATTTCAATGCATCTGCCGGGTCGGGTTGGTGATACACCGATTATCGGGGCAGGAACTTACGCCAATAGGAATGGTGGGGTAAGTGCAACCGGACATGGTGAGGCGATAATGAAGATACTCCTTGCCTATAGAGCGGTTATGCTTCTGGCGCGGTATCCGGCGCCGATTGCCGCAAAGAAGGCGATTGAATATGCGACAAAGAATAACTGCCGTGCCGGATTGATTGGGGTTGATAAGAGGGGAGAGATTCTATGCGTCAATAATACCCGGGCAATGTCCTGGTGCTATATAAAAGATGGTAGTATGAGGACATTCAGATGAGATATTCAGGGGGATACCTCTGCCGGCCGGGCAGGCGCTTTATCCTCGTTCGTCGCTAATTTACCCGATACCTGATGATGTATAACGGGTCAAGCCTCTTTGCAAGCTGGGCCAGGCCATGGCGATAGGGAAAATCAGAGGTGATGGTAAACGGTCCGTTCCAGGTCATACCTCCATCCGTTGAATAACTATAGAATAGATTCCAGAAGGTGAGGGAGTCAATGTCGTTCGTTATTGGTGAGTGCCACAAGGCAACGAGATAATTCCCACCCGCCGCAATTGTGGAATAGAAGTTGCGGTCAAGACCAACGGAGACCTCGGAGCAGTTCTGACCCGAGCCGGGTGATACATAGACCTTGCCAAGATATGGATATGTACAGGTAATAGGAATTTCAAAAATTCGTAAAAGGTAAGTTTTTCCAAAAAACGGAATAAAAATGTAGCGTCCGACCCTGACTTTCGTCAGGGCATGCTTAAGTCGGACGGAAAAAATAAA
>CBFGJQ010000074.1:0-5080 GCA_965649095.1 Caldifarciminota bacterium
TTATGGAGTATGGGCGTATCTCATATATTTTCTCCTCTATGTCTTTCAAATATTCTTTGCCCCGGTCCCGGGGCAGGTACTCAATATTGCCTCCGGGATGTTATTTGGACCGCTAAAGGGATTCCTCCTCTCCTGGGCAGGGGCAATTACCGGTGGCTTTATCGCAATGGCGACAGTCCGTTATTTGGGCAGAAAGATCTTGTCCTTCTTCTTAGAAGAGAAAAGGGGGAAATTTGAAAGGGAAATAACAAAAAGGGGGTTGCCCTTGATAATCTTTCTGGCAATCTTCCCCAATCCGATTGGTGATGGTATGTTCTATTTGGCTGGTTTGACCAAATTTCCGCTTAAAATCTTAAGCATTATTATCGGTTTATGTAGAATCCCTGGAATTTTGGTTTATGTCCTTGCCGGAGATAGGATAATTACCAGTGGTATAAAGGGCTGGCTCATAGGTGGTATTGGTTTCTTAATAGCGATACTTTTCTATTTTATCTTCAAACAGAGACTGGAGAAGTTCATTGAACGAATAGTGGAAAAGAGCCAACTAAATACTTTATCCGCTACTCACCAAACAGGGCATCAATAAAATCTTTGGGATTGAATTCAATTAAGTCTTCAATACCTTCACCGATTCCCAGATATAAAACGGGAATCTTTAATTCATTACAGATCGGAATTATTGCCCCGCCTTTTGCTGTGCCATCAAACTTCGTCAAAATGAGCCCGTTTATCCCGAGCCCTTGAGTGAATACCCTTGCCTGCTGGATTGAATTCTGCCCAAGGGTGGCATCAATTGTTAAGAGATTCAGGTCCGGACCTTCTAACTTCAGTTTTGTAATCACCCTCTTTATCTTTTTTAATTCCTCCAGCAAATCGGTTCTGGTATGTAATCGGCCGGCGGTATCAATTACCACATTAGCAATCTTTTTTGCTATTGCCCTGGAGATTGCGTCATAGACTACCGCCCCGGCATCCTGACCTTTTTGTGAGCGAACAATCTCTATACCGGCCCTTTTTGCCCATACTTCAAGCTGCTCGGATGCCGCATCGCGGTAGGTATCTCCGCTAACTAATAATACGGTTCCGTCTTTTTGATACAAATGGGCAAGTTTGGCAACGGTGGTTGTCTTGCCTGAGCCATTCACACCACAGACCATTGTGACAATTGGTTTCTCCTGCGAAATTTGTGGTGCCGGTAAATTTATGTAATTATAGATCTCTTCTTTTAGTTTAGAAGGATTTGATTTTATCTTCTCCATTATCTCGCGGGTATATCTTATTCCAACATCGGCCTCAATCAAGACCTCTTCGACAGTCTTTAGATCGGCAGATTTTGTCTTTCCAAATAGATTGGTAAGCCCTCTGAGGGCATCTTTTAGTTTGAAAGCAACCACTCTTCTACAAATTTTATATCTTCAGAATCTTTACTACCTGGGTATACGCCTTTTCGCCATCGGTCCGGGCATCAAGTTTAAGAAAATAGACCCCTCGGGCAAGACTCTTTTTATAGGTTATTGAATGGTAACCGGGCATAATATTACCATCAAAGGGTTTATCAACCAGCCGGCCGGTGATGTCGTAAAGCAATAATCTCACCCGGGCATTACACGGAATTGCCAATCTTATATTCCCCATCTTAGAAAAGGGATTTGGCTCAAAGCCCTGGAGTGAAAATTCTTTTGGAATTTGATTGAGCCCTGCCTCTTCAATACCGGTCACCCTTATGACAAATGAATCACTTATATAGAAGATAGATACATTAGAACTGCTAACAAGCCTGATGCGGGCATTCTCGGAGGCAATCCCGGAAGGTATTGTCCACTCATAACTTCCCTGATTCTGCTGATTGACAACAATCTGACTCCAACTACCACCACCATCTAATGAATAGAATAGATTGACCTGACTTATGACACCGAGTTGATTCCAGGTGATGTAATACTTGCGTGTCTGATACCAGATATTGCCCATTGCCGGAGATGTAATCTCTAAGATTGGTGGTGCAATGACAAATGTATCACTTGTAGCAAATATGGAATTCTGGGCGCTATTTGCAATCTTAATCCGGGCAACATCGGAAATGACCTCGGGCATAGACCATTCATAGTAGCCATTATTCTGCACATTCGTTGCAATCACCGACCAGTTTTGACCGCCATCAAGGGAATACCACAAATCCGCATTACTGAAGAAACCATGGGTGCGCCAGGTTAGATAATACTTGCGACCAGAGAGGAGGGTATCGCCGAAGACCGGTGAGGTAATTGTAATCTCCTGCGGTAAGATAGAAAAGAGATCGCTTATGTCGTATACATTTGGATTCTGACTATTCATCAGTTTGACCAGGGATGTAGTAGAATTTGCCGTGGGGATAGTCCATTCATAACTTCCGTTGTTTGTAACATTTGTTGCCACATTCGTCCAACTCCCACCGTTATCCGTAGAATATTGAATATCAACCGTTGGGAAGGAGCCGAGCCACTGCCAGGTGATGTAATATTTTCTACCAGATATTAACTGGTCATTTGCCTTAGGGGAAGTAATATTTATTGACTGAAGAGGTATGCTGAACTGCTCGCTGATATCATAGACATTGAGATTGTTATAATTAGAAACTTTAACCAGACAGTTATTAGATGGGGTATTGGGGATTGTCCATTCATAACTATTGGAATTTGTCGCACTCTCAACAATTGTATTCCATAGACCGCCGCCATCATAGGAATACTCAATCTTTACATTTGGAAATACCCCGGTATAGCGCCAGGTTATGTAGTATTTCCTTCCGATTATCCATTGTGAATTCAATACCGGTGAGGTTACTTCAATTGTTTGGGGGAGAATCACAAATGTATCGCTGACACCGTAGGCATCTATGTTGGCTGAATTTATCACCCTCACCATTGCCAGATTTGTTGGGGTATTTGGAATAGTCCACTCGTAATATTGATTATTACTGACATTACTGGCAACTGGCGTCCAGTTCAATCCCCCATCAATTGAATATTCAATATTTACATTGGAGAAAGCCCCGGTATAATCCCAGGTGATGAAGTATTTCCTGCCTACGATGAAACTATCCGAGGGGAGGGGATAACCAACGAAAATCTCCTGGGGCTTGATTGTAAATGTATCACTGATTGCCACAATATTGGCATTTTCATAATTTCTTATTCTTATTAGACATTGAGTTGAAGGGGCATTGGGGATTGTCCATTCGTATTCGCCATCATTTGGAGTTGGCGAGGCAATATTCACCCAGGTTGCACCACCATCATAGGAGTAATATAAATCAACATTGGCAAAGCCACCGGTCCAGTGCCAGAGGATGTAATACCTTCTTCCGACAACCCATTCTTTAATTGAGGATGGGGAGGTAATAACAATCTCCTGTGGCACAATGGAGAATGGCCCACCTATCGCCGAGGCTGTCCCGTTGACATCTTCAATCATAATCCGACAATTATTCGTTACATAATTGGGAACTGTCCATTCATAACTTTGAGCAGAATTTGAGGTTGTTGTAATCAGAACCCAGGGTGAATTATCAATTGAATAATAAATATTCACCTGATTTGGTGGTGCAAAGTTAATACTGTGCCAGGTGATATAACACTTACCGCCAATGGCAAATGTATCACCCGCAAGCGGAGCAAGGATTTTTAAGTTTTCGATCAGGGATGTGGTATCAGCAATTATAAATTGGTCGCTTATTCCATAGTCACAACCAAATACCCGCACATAGGAATTTGAAGAAGGGAAGGTATCAACTGCCCAGCAGTAGGCACCTGTAGGCTGGGCTGAGTTTGTAATCGTTGACCAGGATGAACCACCATTTGTAGAATATTGAATCCAGTATGCAGGTGAATACCAGGGCTCGCGCCAGTAGATAGGGTGTTTATGTTTTATATAATACTGGTCTCCCATCTTTGGTCTTTTAATTGAGAGGTTGTAGGTCATTACATGGACTACACTATCACTCACATCAAAACAGTTCAGGTCAGCTGCATTTATAACCTTTATCAAAATTGTATCGGAAAGGAAAGGGGTTGTGGTTCCCATAAATCGCCAGTGATAACTTCCATCATTGGGTGTGCTGTTAGTGATTGTCTGCCAGTTCACCCCACCGTTATCCGAATATTGCAACATAACATTTGCAAAATTCCCATTTGAATTCCAGATAATCTCAATGAAATCACCACGGTATATCCACTCACCGCCATTCGGATAGACAACAGTAATGGTGGGCCTTATTATTTCAAAGACCTCACTTAAGGCATAGCAACTTGCATCATCATTGCTGGTGATTTTTATACCGCAGGAATCAGAGATATAATATGGAACTGTAAAGTAATGACTTCCATCATTGGGTGTGCTTGCGGTTATTGTCCACCACTGGACACCGGTCTGGGTTTTATACCATAATTCCAACTTCACACTGCTTACACTCCCTTTCCAGTTCCAGTGCACAGGATATATTTCACCGGCAACTAGTTGCTTACCGCTATCCGGGTCAATGATTGTAAAAGATGGCGATTGCACGGTGAAGTTTGCATTGCTCATATCCCAGCAATTGGGGTCATTAAGATTGGTGATTTTAATTCGGCATTGAGTCGTGGGGATATTGGGAATAGTCCAGACATAATCACCATCATTTTGTGTTGAAGCGATAATCTGACTCCAGGTTACACCCCCATCTGAAGAATATTCTATCTTTACATTACTTATTGTCCCAAGCCAGTTCCAGTGAAGAGGGCAGGCATCACCAACAATGTAGTTCTCGCCACCATTTGGATTGATGACTTCAATTCCGGTTGTTAAGATTGTAAAATTGTTATCACTGATATCATAGCAATTTGCATCTGCGGTATTGGTAATCTTTATCCGACCGGCATTCGTTGGATAATTGGGGATTGTCCAGCTATAACTGCCATCGTTGGGTGTTGAGGCAACAATCTGGGTCCAGGTCCCACCCCCATCGGTGGAATATTCAAGTTTCACATTTGAGAAACTGCCGGTCCAGTCCCAGTAGATTGGATAGATTTGTCCGGTAGTATAGTTCTCACCACCATTTGGCTGT
>CBFGJQ010000075.1:0-5051 GCA_965649095.1 Caldifarciminota bacterium
AGCATTTATATAAATTTTTTTATTTTTTCAACCCAGAATATTCTCTTAGGGTGGATACCATGTCTTGAAACTCTGCACCCCTCTTGACTATTTCCCTTTTTTGGATATAATTAAAATGCTGGCGGATGTGAAGGGAAGTGCCGTTAGAATCGGCCGCAGTCGCCGCTACTGTGAAGCCGGTGGGAAGATCCACCATGTTTACGGTCTGGTAAGTCTTAAACCGTAATCATATCCTGACAACTAAGAGCCACTGTCTTTAAGATGGGAAGGCGTCAGGAGGGACGAGCCAGGAGACCTATCCCCAGCAAAAGGGAATCCTTCGGACGAAAGGAGGTGCCTTATGATTCCCCTAATACTTTTAATCCCCCTTCTTGCCCAGAACATTTATGAGGTAGAAGGGATAGTAGTTACCGCCACCCGTTATCCCGCGCTGCTCAAGGATATTCCCCTTGCTACAGTCGTAATTGACCAAAAGACAATTGAGGCAGAGCATCCAGCCAGTCTTAGCGAATTACTACAGAATACCGGGATTGATATAAAAGACTATGGAACTGGCTCCCTTGCGACAGTTTCAATCAGAGGAGTCCCTGCCTCAGGGGTCTTGGTCCTATTAGATGGTAAACCTATAAACTCAGTGCAAACCGGAATTGGAGACATTAGTATGATAGACTTGAATTCTATTGAGAGGATTGAGATTGTAAAGGGACCGGTTTCAAGCCTCTATGGGGCAAATGCCCTTGGCGGGGTGGTAAATATTATAACCAGGAAGGAGGATAGAGAATCAATAACAAATTGGCGCACAAGGATTGCCACAACCGAGCTTAATAAACCATTTCGGACAATGGAGAATTTTTTAAGGTTTTCAATTCCAAAGGATAGATTCAACTACTCCATTGAGGGAACGAAATCTAACCGTGCCGGTCTCCGCACAAATAGTGAATTCAATAACTTCCATCTAAAAAACTCCCTGTATTATAAACTAAAAAAGGTTGATTTCAATTCTGACCTGCACATTACCCTTCGCGACTATGGCCTGCCCGGTCCATTACCTTTAATTGACAGTCTACATCCAATTCCCGTCTTTGGAGACAGCACTGCAACTTCCATCTACGACCGGGAAACAGATAGATTCATTTATGGAAGCCTCAATCTCAACTACAGACCGAAAGAGAATATAGAACTCAGTGCAATACCATTTGGCAATAACAATTCAATAAGATATCATACAAGGTCATTCTATTATTCAGAGGTAATAGAAGACTACGATTATAACCTTTCCACCCTGGGGATAAACCTTTCAATGAGATTAGACTTCTCTTTATTGAATCTCGTGTTTGGGATTGACATAAGAGATGATACACTGGCGGCAGTGAGAATGTCCCCCCAGATTGGCGATACATCCTGGGCTGCTTGGGGAAGGGACTATGGCATCTGGTTTACCGGAGGTATAAAGCCAAGGCAGAGAATCTGCCTTACACCGGGCCTTAGGTATGACAAGAATACCACCTACGGTGATTTCTTTTCACCCCATTTTGGGCTTTCATTTGAAGTTACAAGTAGAATCTGGATAAAGTCTTCCTGGGGCAGGGCATTTCGTGCCCCGAGTTTTAATGACCTTTACTGGCCGGTCTATGGTAATAAGGAACTGAAACCCGAATATGGTAATGCCTATGAAGTTCGGGTTGAAACCTCGCCGGTTTACTATCTTTACACAGCATTATCCATTTTTAATCGTGAAATAAAGGACCGGATTGCCTGGATGCCAACAAAGGAGGGACTCTGGAGACCACAGAATATAAACTATATTGGAATAAAGGGGGTTGAAACCGAGATTAAGGCTAAACCGGGGCAGCTTCTTAGAATTTCCCTCGCTGCGACATATCTCCTTGCCCGCCAGAGGAATAAAGAGCTAATCTATTGCGAATATGACTGGGTAACCGGGGAGACAAAGATGGAATTTGAGGAGAGAGAGAGGGATGCGGCCTTTGTTCCTAAGTTTGCGATGTCAATTAAACTTGACTTCACTCTGTCCAATGACCTTTCTTTGAATATTACCAATTCTTATGTCTCACCGAGGAGGAACTATTATGAGAACTGGGTAAACTATCCTGAGATCACAATGGATACAAAAACCCTGAAAGGCTACTACCTTTTAAACTTCAATGTCACCCGAAAATTTCTTAAAAAGGCAGGCTTGACCCTGGGTGTGAAGAATCTATTTAATATTGACTATGCGACACAATTTGGCAATTCAATTTATGACCGCGACTATCCAATGCCGAAAAGGGAGGTATTTGCCGAATTGACCTGGAGGTAATGAAAAAGGATGCCTTAAAGCCAGAAAAGAGAAAATCGGCGACAAATCCGAGGGTGAGAGGCGCCGCTTCGGAAGGGAGGGGACCTAAAAGCGAATAAACGAACGTCTGCCCCAAAATCTTATATTTGACAAATCTCTCCCGGGCGGTATAATAAATTATGCATAACTGGCTGGGCAAGGATAGACCAACTGAGGCAGGTGGTATAGAGGTCAGAGGAAGGTATATCCCCGGCATTATTGTTCAGATTCTTAAGAGTCGTGGTTATGATACACCGGAAAAGATAGAAGATTTCTTCGCCCCATCATTAAAAAATCTCCCTGACCCATTCTTGATGCCGGATATGGAAAGGGCAGTGGAAAGGATCATCCGGGCACAGAAGAACAAAGAACGGGTTTTAATTCACGGCGACTATGATACCGATGGCATTACTGGCGTTGCCCTTTTATACAGAAATCTGAAGAGAATGGGTATTGATGTTGAATACTACATACCTCACCGTTTGATTGAAGGATATGGTTTATCGCGGAGTGGTATTGATTATGCACTTAGCAGGAATTGTCAGTTAATGATAACTGTTGATTGTGGTATTTCCGCATTTGAGGAAATCTCATATGCAAATTCAAAAAATCTTGATGTGGTTATCTGTGACCACCATAAGGCAAAGGAATCGCTTCCCCCCGCCTTTGCCGTGCTCAATCCAAAAGTTGCCCCTTCTTATCCATTCAAGGAACTGGCGGGAGTTGGTGTCGCTTTTAAGTTTATGCTGGCGTTCTATAAGTACCTCTCCCTCCCCGAAGAGAAATTATATGAAGATTTGGACCTTGTAGCCTTGGGTAGTGTCGTGGATGTTGTTCCTCTTCTCGGCGAAAATCGTTGTCTTGTGAAGTATGGGTTAAAGAGGATAGTAAGTAGTAAAAAGGCAGGGTTTGTGGCATTGCGTGAAGAGACGGGACTAAAGAGAGAGGTCACCGCCTATCACCTTGGCTTCATAATTGGACCGAGAGTCAATGCCTGTGGCAGGCTGAGGGATGCAAAGGAGGCAATGGAACTATTTCTAACCGATGACCCAAGGAGGGCCTCGGAACTTGCCCAAAATTTGAGTGCGGATAATAGAAGAAGACAGGAGATAGAAGAGATGATATTAAACCAGGCACGGGAGACAATTGAAAAGGAGGGATTAAAAGAAGACCGGGTAATTGTCATCGGCCGAGAGGAGTGGCATGAAGGGGTGGTGGGGCTTGTCGCCTCCAAGATTGTTGAGGAATATGCACGGGCAGCAATCGTCCTCTCTTTGAAGCCCGAGACAGCTAAGGGCTCTGCCCGCTCCGTGCCCGGTTTTGATATAACCGAGGCACTAACCAGTTGCAAGAATCTTTTAATTAAATATGGTGGACATAAACAGGCAGCCGGTCTGGAATTAAAAAGGGAGAACCTCCTGCCCTTGCGTGAATGTGTAAATCAATTTGCCCAGAGATTTGATATAGACATCTTTTCAAAAAGACATTATTATGACCTAAAACTTGATTTAAGGGAACTCACGCCCGGGGTGGTATATTTTTTAAAGTTCTTTGAGCCAACCGGAAACGAAAATCCCCAGCCCGTTTTTTTGGGGGAAGGATTTGAGGTTGTCGGCGAACCGAGGGTTGTCGGTGAAGACCATCTGAAATTTGGTGTAAGAAAGGATGGCGTTTCATTCCCGTGCATTGCCTATGGTTGTGCCGGAGATATTCTCAATCTCATTCCGGGTAAGACCCGGATAGATTGCCTCTATACCGTATCCGAGGATTCATTCATTGGCAGAAGGAAGGTTGTATTAAAGATTAAAGAGCTGAAAAGATGTGGGAGTTGATAGCGGAAGATAATATCAAATATTTCCAGTTTCAATACTCCAGCTGCCTTTTCCTATACTCTACAAAATTTGGTAATAAGAAATTCCGGGAGAGATTTCGGCCGGTCTTTTTAAGACAAATCCATTCCAGTCTCATTGTGGACATTGACCGGCAGGAAGAGATGGTTGGCGATGGGCTTATGACCAGGACCAATCGGGCAATCGGCATTAGGGTAGCGGATTGCCTCCCGGTATATCTCTTTGACGCAGAGAAGATTTGCATCCTCCATTGTGGTTGGCGTTCAATCGTCAGGGGTATCTTGAAAAAGGCAATCCATCTCCTCAAGGATTATAGATACTGCCTCGGTGCATCAATTGGTTCCTGCTGCTATGAAGTGAAGGATGAGGTTGCTAAAATCTTCAATAAGGAATATCCACAATCATTGACCTACCGAGATAATAAAACCTTTCTTGATTTGAAAATGGCAGTCATTGAAGTCCTGGGAAGAGAGAATCTCATTGGCAATTTAGACTATTGCACAAAATGCCACCCTGAATACTTCTACTCCCATCGCGGTGGGAATAAAGATAGAAGGAACTATGCAGTTGCATTATTATTTACCTGCTGAAATTATTTAGTTTTCCACAAAATTGTCGCATCCGGATTTATCGGGACGAATAAAATTCTTCGTCCAACTGAAGTTGGACGCTACAGATGTTTTTCTTGAGGTAATAGGAATTTCAAAAATTTCTATTACCTGATAATTTAGAGGGATAAATTATGCGCTGAAATACAAGATATTCAGGGGGATGCCCGTTGAAAAACCCCGTTATATAACAAACATTTGCTTTGTGCAAAACACATCTCACCCCGCAGTTCCTGAATATCTTGTCGTTTTTTCTTT
>CBFGJQ010000076.1:0-5042 GCA_965649095.1 Caldifarciminota bacterium
TTATCATCGGTATCAGCGATTATCGTTCAAATAAAATCCCGAAAGTAAAATATGCCAAAAGGGATGCAGAAGCTATACAAGACTATCTTATAAATGTATGCGGTATTCCGAAGGAGAATACAATTCTTTTAACTGATGCTCAAGCGTCTGGTACAGATTTAACCGCCTATATTGAAGAATGGCTACAAAGAAATGTCAGTAAAAATTCTTTTGTCTTTGTCTATTTTGCCGGACACGGCACACCAAATCCAGAAAAGGGCGATGCGTATTTAGTGCCTTATGATGGCGAGCCCGGGTTTATCTCTAAACTTTATCCGCTATCAAGATTTTATGTCGCCTTAGAAAAATTGCCCACCGATAACATCGTTGTCGCATTGGATGCCTGTTTCTCTGGTGCGGGTGGAAGGTCTGTAATAGAAGAGGGTAAAAGACCACTGGTGCCAGTTAAAATTCCCGAGACAGTAAAAAAAGTTGCAGTGATTACTGCATCGGCTGCCGATGAAATAAGTCAGGATTTGGATTCTAAAAGGCATGGTCTATTCACCTACTATTTCTTAAAGGGTCTCAGAGGCGAGGCGGATTTCAATGGCGATAACTGGATAACCCTCGGCGAACTCTATAACTATTGCCAGCCAAAAATCCTGCAGGAATCCAAAAAACTCGGCTATCCGCAAACCCCAAAAGCGTTCCCGGAACCGTTAGGTGAAAAAGCAAGTTTAAAAATTGGAAAAATAAGATGACAAAAAGAAGAGAGGAAGTCTTTCCCGAGCCATTAGGTGTAAAGGCAAATTTGAAAATGGCAAGACAAAATGATTTACCGATTTAAGACGATTGAAGAGGCAGAAGAATTTAAGTGGAATCAAATAATCAAAAAGGACTCCCCTACTGGGAGTTTGATAGATATGAGTATGCTCGTCTTCACATCAAATTTCCCCCCGGGATATATCGGTTCCAGAATCTTGAGGTAAAAAGGGAATGGGAGTTTAAAGAGGTCTGTGAAAAATGGAAGAGGCAAAGTTAGAAACTCTTATAGAGATTTGCCGTAGATTTAATCAAAATGGTGTTAAATATGTATTGGGTGGTGCCTTTGCTGGTGTGCTTCATGGGGTTGAAAGGGTATCAAGGGAGCCTTATGAAAATTAAAGAGGGATAGAGCTGTCTCAAAAATCAACATTTTGAACACAGGGTAAAAAATGTTGACAAAAGTCATAACCGCCCAAGGGCGGTCAATCCAGAAAGGTTATGAACGGTCTTCCAAAAATATTTGAGGTTGCTGAAAAAGTCTATTAGAGCAACCTGTCATGCTGAATTTATTTCAGCATCTCTTGAGATTCCGAAACAAGTTCGGAATGACATCTTGAATTAATGAACCAGAAGCACAAATAAAGGACTTTTTCAGCAACCTCTATTTGACCCCTTGTCAAATCCCAAAATAATGGATATAATATATAATTATGAAATTCAAATATTTTCTACTCCTTAGCCTCTCCCTCTCCTTTGCTGATTATGTTAAAGGATTAGACCAAATCGCGGGAAGGATTGCAAAGGATATTCCTGAAGGTAGGACAGTAGTTGTATTCAATATTCAAAGAAATGATGGCAGGGAGACTTACAATAGTGTGGATTTGGCAATAAAACTTGGAATGAAATTGTCAGAGAGGGGCAAAAAGAGATTCACGGTAATTGACCGCTCTGTTGGTGAGAGGCTTGGCTATGAAGAGAGAAGGTATACAGTAAGGGATTTCTCATCAACGGAATTAAAGCAGCTCCTTGAAGGTTTTAAGGCTGATGTTGGTATTGTTGGCGAATACACGCTACAAGGTGCAAATCTTATCCTTGAAAATATTCGGGCGGTAGCGGTTCCAACACCGGAAAGAGCGCCCGAGATCTTAAGTTCATGCGATAGAAGGCTCACAAGACTGAGTCCTCAGGACAGCGCCCATCTCTTCTCTAAGGAATTTCCACTTCCTCAACCCCCTGATTCCATAACCGATTATCTTCTATCCGCCACTACTGATAACAACTTTGTATCTGCCCAAATCGTTAACTATCCTGATGGAAGGGCAATCGGTAATAATTGTGTAAGGATTGGTGAATACTATCGGCTGCGCATAGAGCTTAGCGAAGACCTCTATCTTTATTGCTTCAGTTATGATGAAGAGAGGAATATCGTCTATTTACTGTATCCCTTGAGTAGTTCAGATGAAGAGATAGTCAAGAAGGGCACATTTTCTATCCCCTCCGGTGAAAAAGTTATAGAGGCGATACCTCCAGCCGGTAGAAACTTTGTAAAGGTCTTTGCAACCAGAAAGCCAATTTCGGTCTCAATTCCCCAATCTGAGGATAGACGGATGACCCCTGCCGAAATTAAAGGCTTTGTTAAGGAGATAAAAAATCTATCACCTCAGGACTGGTCAAGTTTTAGAATCTTTGTGATTATTGGTGAAGAATAAAAAGGGGGACTTATGAACAAAAAGACCATCTGCCTATGTGTAGCAATCGCCTCGTTGGCCTTTGCCCAGTCTATCTATATTCCCATTGAAAGGCGGGGCAATGAGGTAATAGAACCCCAGGGTCCGGGGGAGATAAACTGGACCCAGCAGGTGATAAAGGCAAAGGGCTGGGGTGTCATTGACACAACCCTGCCCAAACCACAGGCAAGACTGATGGCAACAAGGGCGGCAACGGTTGTTGCCCAGCGCAATCTCCTTGAAATCATCAAGGGGGTGCGGGTCGTCTCTGAGACGAAGGTGCAGGACTTAATGACAAAGAGCGATTATGTCTACACCCGAATAGAAGGTATTGTTAAAGGTGCCCGGATTCTCGGTGAGCCAATAGAAAAAGATGGTATAATAGAAGTAGAACTTGCCATCGGCATTTATGATTCCAATGGTATTGCCCCACCAACTCAAAAAGGGCTTGGCGTTGAACTCGCAAAACTTGTTACCCTCACTGATAAAGAAAAAGAGGAGATTAAAAAAATTACCGGGCTTGTGATTGATGCCACAGGAACAAATGCCAAACCTGCAATATTCCCGAGAATACTGGATGAAGATGGCAATGTCCTATTTGACCCGGCCGAGTATTATGACCCGAATGATCCATCATTACAGAAACTGATCAAGATAATCACCACTGCGGAAAAAGAGATAAAAGAGACCGAATTCGGTGAAAACCCCTATGTCATAAAGGCAATAAAGGCAATACACTCTGATATTGTCGTCTCAAAAGAAGAATCAAAAAAGGTAAACTGGCTGAAGAAGACATTCCAGGCATTGTTGAAGATTGGCAAGGCATTGTGGGTAATACTGTAATTTGTAGCATCCATCCCTGCCGGGGCAGGCTTTAGATGGACAAAAATAAATGTAGTTGCCCAATTCATTGGGCTATAACTAAAGGAGCCAATATGACCAAAAAAATCAAATCCGAAGTGACACCGCCTGCGGTGTTATTTAGATTCAGCCTCATAACCCTATTGCTCTTACCGATAATACTCTCTGCCCAGGAGGTAGTTGAGGTAAAGGGGGTTGGCCCTGACCGCGCATCGGCAATTCAGGATGCCTTGAGGCAGGCGGTAGCGATGGTTTTAGGCACAAGGGTAATCTCAGAGACCGAAGTGCAAAACTTCCAGTTATTAAAGGATGTAATCAAGACAAGAACCCAGGGCTATGTGACCTCTTCAGAGGTTATTGAAGAGACGCCCTTTCCCGATAGATATGAGGTGAAGGTGCGGGCTACGGTCAGCCTCTCACCATTGGAAACCGATGCAAAATCATTGGCGCAGTGGCTTGGTGGCTTGAGGTTTATGGTTGTCTATGACCCGCGCAAACTCAAAACCAGAGATGATACAATTTTGTATGACTATGCCTATGAGCGGATGAACGAATACCTTGCCCGTCAGGGCTATCGCTATGTTGAGCGTGATGTCTTTGACCGATTAAAGGGCGAGGCAATAAAAATTATCGGTGCTGATACATCCACGATTGACTATGCCCAGAAACTTGCCTTTTTAGCGGATGCGGAATTCTTTATCAGTATCCATAATGTGATTATTCGCGAGGAAGAGAAGGCAATGGGTATAAAGGCGATAAAGGCGACCGTTGATACAAAGAGTTATGATAACTGCACTGCGGAAGGGCTGGGGACTGTTGTTGGTGAAGGCGATTTCCAATTGAGCACGGATAGGCTTGAGGCACAGCGCAAGGCAGTAGATGGTGCAATCTACAATGCAGGGGAGAAGAATATAAACCTTATCTTAAAATATCTCGGTGAGTGGTGTAATAATGGTGCACCCTTTGAATTGAGATTCTATGGCACGACCTACAAAATAGCCCGTAAATTAAAAGATAAGATTCTCCAGGACCCTGATTTTGGTGGTCAGCGTGAAGTTGTTGCGGCAGGAGGTTATATAAAGATGGGTGTTACATTTAAGAAAATCGCAGACGAACTCGTTGATAAAATCTTAGACTATGCTGAGGCAATTCCTGAACTCTCTACACTGGACCTGAAATTGCTCTACGGTCGGCAGGCAAGTTTTGCCCTGCCCAATGTTTCTGTCCCTGAGGCAAAAGAGAAGGCAAGGATTAAATGAGCGTGTAGCGATTCATCGCACAAAATCATTGTAGCGTCCATCTTTAGATGGACGAAAACGGATGTAGTTGCCCAATCCTGATTTTCATCAGGACAGGTCCATCGGGGCTAAAAAGAAAGGAGCAGATATGACTAAAATCAAAAACTCAAATGTAGCATCCATCCTTAGATGGACGGCTCTTCTGTTATTAATTATCTTATCCTGTTCCAAAGGCTATATAAAACAGGGGGTTCTTGATCCGAATTTTGATAAGACAAGAACCTATAAGATTGCGATTCTGCCGTTTCTGGTGCGGGGTGAGATTGGTGAGCCAGGTCCAGTCTTAAGAGACCGTGCCTATACAAGACTGCAGGTGAGGTTGCAGGAGACCGGAAAGTTTATGGTGATTGATAAGTTTACCGTGGAACGCGTCGTCAAGACCTATGAATTTGGCACAATGGGAAAGGTTGAC
>CBFGJQ010000077.1:0-14852 GCA_965649095.1 Caldifarciminota bacterium
TTAATTTTTATTACAATTTTCTATCTTTCCCCCACTTACTTTTGAGGTAATAGGAATTTTTGAAATTCCTATTACCTCAAGATAACAATGCCTGATGAATCAGGCAACTACAATTTAGCAAACTAAACTATCACTTGTGAAAAAGGATGATTTAAAAAGGGGAGGGAATGCATCCGCCCCCCCTTTTTATTAGACTGAGCTTTAATGGAGTAAGACCGCCTTCTTTATGAATTTCTTATCCGATGTAGAAAGTCGCACAAAGTAGATACCATTTGCCAGTTGTCTGTTGTTTTCGTCCCTGCCATTCCAGACGATTGAGTAATAACCGGGATCCAGTTCACCATCAAGCAAGGTATTTATTAACTGCCCGATTGAATTGTAGATAGAGATATTAACCCACATCCGCTCAGGTATCCCGTAGTTTATCCTGGTTGTCCTATCAAATGGGTTGGGCTGGCACTGATTCAGGAATACAGACCTTGGAATGAGCTTGTTAGTCTTAGAATCGGCAATTCCGGTATGGGAGGTGAAGGCATAATAGCCACTTGTCGGGTCTCTACCTGTATTCTGCCACCAGGATGTATCCTGACTGAAGAGGTAGAATTCAATTAGGGTGCCGCCTGGAAAGTCGGGGATAGTGTAGTAGTAGATATCACCCGCACTGCTATCGCTTGAAACATAAGAGAATGGACCACCATCAGTGCGGTAGGCAAGGGAGTCATAACCGATACCAATCCAGTCAGTCAGTTCAGTTGAGACCACCCAGGGGCCGGGGGAGAGTGAGTCAAAGGTAGTATTATTATACATCGGACCATTGAAGTCAACACCAATATCTGCTTCATTTGAGTAATAGGAGACAGTATCGGGCTGGGTATAGATTGCCTTCACCACATAGTAGTATCTGTTTTCATTCACGACCGTTGTGTCAATGAAGTAACTGCTGGTGGTTGTTCCAATTTGCGTATAAGGACCACCGGTTGTTGGGGCACGTTCAATTGAGAAGTTAGAGATGCCAAGAATCTCGGCAAAGAGTTTCTTTGCGAAATCACCAATATCTTCTATTGGTTTTTTGTGGAGCCTCATTGATGATACCTTAACCTCAGGAGTCATCGGCTTAATTTTTGCGACTGCCTTCTTTGCCCCAGGCAGATATGTAACATAGGCCGCCATCACCCAGTCATAACCCGCCGGATACCAGTCGGTGCCATCATAGTATTTGCTTCTTGTAGTATTTGAACCATTATCAGAAGTAGGATATGGTGTTTCATCGCCGAGCCAGATAAAACCGATATGGAAATCACCCGAACTTATTGTAATATTTTCCTGGGAAAGGTCAACAACCTCAAAATTCGGATACACCTGTGTGATTATAATCGTATCAACATAGAGGCTTGTTCCAGGATTACCATTACCATCATCTGCCCAGATATGGAATTCTATTGTGTCAGTATACTGGAAGAACATCAAGGTGGCCGCTTCTAATTTGCAGGGATAATACTGAGGCGTATATTGAGTGGCAATTGCATTGCCGGCAAACCAGCCAGACCAGGAGTAGTTAACTCCACTATAATAAGAGATTTCCTCAGCCGGTGGTAGCCAGTCAAGACGGACTGTAGAATCTACCTGACCGGTAACTACAAGGTCGGTCGGCGCCAGTGGTGATAGGACCCAGAAACTATGTGGGCTGGTATATGCCCTGTTTGCCACATTATCACGGGCGATTACGAAGTATTGGATTTCAGTTCCGGGTGTCTGTCCAGGAATATGATAGGTGAATGTATCAGCGGAGATAGAAGTATGGGGAATTGGAGTAATCACATCATTTACTATGTAATAGAGCGAATCGGTCTGGATGCCAGTGATGTCATTGATTCTTGCCCGCACCGTATAGGGACCAGTCTGGTATGTATTCTGGGGCTCTTGAACGAATGTGATTGTGGGGGGAATTGTATCAGGGGCAAAGGTAAGGGCAAAGTCATCAATATACCAACGCCATTCATTATTTGCGACATAATGGAAGGCAATCTTTATATTATTGTGCCCCATTGCTAAGGAACTGATATCAATTGCCTTATGACCCGAATCATCCGCATTGGAATAGATTGCAATTGTCTGCCAGTTTGTGCCACCATCGGTGCTTAGAAGGACCCGCCCCGAATCCGGGGAGGTTGTAGAATAATCGTCATACCAATGCCAGTATGAGAGGGTATAATATCCCAACTGGGAGCAGTCAAATCTCGGTGAGATGAGCCAGTCATCAGACCATTCAATCGGTGAATAGTAGATTCTTGCGACCGTCCTTGGCGGAGAGGTGCTTACATAACGATGCCAGTCATTATTGTCTATCACCGGTGGCGATTGGCTACCGCCATCAACAATCGTCCAGCCACAGAATGGGGGATTTGTGGAATTGGTCCAGGGTTCATCAAAGTCCTTGGTATAGGGGGGAGTATGGTATTCAGGACAGACCAAGAAGGTCAAACTCGTTACATCATTTGCTGGATTTTCATCACCGGTCAACCTTGTTCCAGCATAGAGGGTCTCCTCACCCAAAGTCTGGGGAACAAATTTGGTGGTGAATGTATAGACTGCGGTCTCGTTTATCTCCAATGAGCCGGTCCAGTTTTCCCAGACGGTATCTGCGCCACCAAGGGTATAAAAGACCGGGGTGGCGGTTAATGTCTGCAGGCCATAGTTACGCACAAGAACCTGTACCGTCAATGACTCACCCACAATTACTGGTGGCAAAAAGGGTGTGATGCTGTGGATTCCCGCATCAACCAGGGCGGCCGTTGGTTGGGTAACGAAGATCCTTGCTGAATCAATGAACATATTGTTGCCATAGCCGCTATTTGCCTTGAATCCGATATAGAGGTCTCTATTTGCCGGAAAGTCGCCAATTTCAACATCATGAACATACCAGCCGGCAGTCGCATTATAGCGATGGAAGCCGGCAACCCGATTATAGGTTGTATCATTATAAGAGTATTCAACAATTACTGAATCTGGATTTGTAGTATATCCCGGGTCGTGATACATATAGAATCTGAGCATCACCTTTTTAGGAGCCGGACCGATATTAAACCGATGGGTGCGCAGCCTCGCCTGAGAGCCGGATGTGGCACTATAACTTGGATAACCCGCCATTGCATAACCTTCCAGGGGTGTGCAGGTGGGATTTGAACCTGAGGTATATCTTGCCCAGTTATATGAGCCGGAGATTATTGTGCGCCACCAGGTATCGGGTGTATTTATCATCGGTGACATTGTTGCATTTGTCGGTGGGAAGGCGGTATTATTGAAGGTTGATGCGACCCTTGTGCTCTCATCATAGACCTCAAGGTGGAGTCTTGTTGTATCATTTGATATCCAGGCATCACCTGTAAGATTGGTAAAGACATAAAGTGAATCCATTCCCAAAAAGTCAAACGTTATGGGAAATTTTACACTATCTATCGCACCCGGATTGAGCGTGCCGGTGTAGGTCACTGAGCCGGTAAGTAAACTATTCTTGAAACGATAACCAACATCAAAGTTTGTCTGGGCATTTGAACCAGAATTGAAGATTACAGTGATGATTGTATCAGGGAGGCTTATGATTGCGGTGGGATTTCTCATTTTAATATAATAGGTCCCGATGTCATTAACGAAATCGTGCTGTTCCACCTCTACCAGTGAACCACCCCCAGAAAGGACAAATTCTGAGTTGTGGGTGCGGAATCTATTTATATCACCGATTGCCGCACCGTAGTCATTCTGGGAGGCGACCGATTTTGGTAGGGTGCTCACCCAGGCATTACCAGTCGGAGCATACCAGAAGACCCTGGGCTGGGCAGTTGTGCTTGAACCACCGGTCAAGACCAATTCATTACCGGGATTTTCTTTTAAGACATCGCCGATTTCAATCGTATTATCCGATGTTCCCCAGGTTGTCGTAAGGAGCCAGGCAACCCCTGACCAGTTTGCACCGGTCCAGTTCCAGATTGAAACCTGATAAGAGGTTGAGCCATGGACAACACAGAGTTCATCGCCTGAATTTACTGGATTTACATCACCAACCACGACATCATAGGCACCGCTCACTCCACTTGTAATTGTGGCGGTATCCCAGGAGGCACCATTGAAATAGACCTGCCAGATTCTTGAACTACCGACCGCATAAACCTCGTTTCCAGCCAGATCGGGTCTGATATCACCAACGGCAACCCCCCGGGCTGATACTGTGCCACTGAGGAGAATTCTTGTTGTATCCCAGGCCGTGCCGTTCCAGAGAGCCCTCATAATTGCAGAACCCGGTGAGGTCTGGGCAATATTGATATAGAAGTCCCTGGTGCTCGCATTGTTATCACCATCCCCGAATGTGATATCATTGATTGGAGAATTCACCGCTAATGAGTCCCTTGCGCTCCAGTTACTAAGGGCGCCATCCCATTCAAACCAGATTAGCCGATAGGGACTGGCGGAATGGGCGGCAAGAATATCGGTATATCCATCACCATCCACATCACCGACCGCAACTGCATGGGGGGTGCTACCACTGGCAAAGGCATAGGGCGTCTCAATGCGGAATCCATTTTTGATAAAACCCGTGCCCATTGTATCGGTAGCGATGACAAGATATCTTGTGCCACCGGATTGGACCGTTACCAGACGCAGGGTATCATCTAATGTGCCTTTGAAATACCTTCCCAGCGCAACCTTTCTTGTGAGATTCGCGGTAGCACCGGTCCAGACGCGGTTTGTATCCCAGACCGGGGCCGGTGTCCTCAATTCAAGTTCCCTTGGCCTGAGTAATATTAGTTCCGGCGCACTGACTTGCTTTAGAGATGGAGGACCTGCCCAAAGAAGACCAAAGAACAGCGTAGCTAACACAAAGGGCTTTATATTAGACTTCACATTACCTCCTTTTTTATAAACAAGCCCAGTTTAATCGCTATATTCAGGGTTTAATGGCACCCTGAGGCACATCTTTAATGATTATTATCCAAAAATTTAATTCTGGCAAGGGTTCAGGTGAACCTCTTTATAAAATTCACCACAAGCCTTGCGGTCCGCTCAATATCCTTTAAAGAGACAACCTCTACCGGTGTATGCATATATCTTAGCGGAATTCCCAAGAGACAGGTGGGGATTCCTTCTTTATTGAAGGCAATCGCATCGGCATCGGTTCCGGTCCAGTTTGGTGCCGGTTCTATCTGATAGGGAATCTCAAGTTCCTTTGCAGTCTCTATGAGGAACTGGAACAGCCGCTGGGGAATGGTAGGTCCACGGACAATTACCGGTCCACCATTTAACTTAAAATACTCTTCTTCACGCAGACCAGGGTGTTCACCATGGGTGACATCTATCACAATCGCATAGTCCAGAGGCAGTCGGTAAGAGAAGATTCTTGCCCCAAGTCCCGTAAACTCCTCCTGACTCGTTGCGACAAAGTGGATATGGCAGGGGGGGCCGATTCTTATCAGTTCATCAATTATTGCCAGGGCACAGGCAATACTTGCCCGATTATCAAGGGATTTCGCACTGCGCAGGTCGCCCTGCAGTCTCAGATATCTCCCCTTAAATGCAACCGTATCTCCAATACAGACAAGTTTCTTTACATCCTTTGGCTTCAATCCGGTGTCAATGAAGAGTTTGTCAATTGATTGAACCTTCTCCCTCTCCTCCTTGGGCATAAGGTGGGGTGGCTTAATGGCGATATATCCCCTTATCTCTCTCCTGCCCAAAATAACCACCTCCTGCCCGGGCAGGATTCGCACATCACAATCACCAACACCAATCTCACGGAATCGGATGAATCCATTCTCCTCAATTAGACTCACAATAAAGCCGATTTCATCAAGGTGGGCAGAGAGCATTACTTCCGTCTTCTTTATACCCTTTAAAAATCCATAGACACTTCCATCTTTACTTATCTCACCGGCTATTTTCCTTCTCTTCAATTCATTCAGCACCACCGATTTCACACCCCCCGAATAGCCCATTCCATAACTTTCGGTCAAGCGCTCAAGGAGTTTATCAATTTCGGTTGTATCCATTGGTTCAATTATTGGCGCTGGCAGATTTTTCCTTTATGTCTTCAACTGCCTCGGCAAATACTAAACTACCACTCTCCGCCTGGAGCATTGAGACGACCCTTGCCCAGATGCGCTGATTGATGAACTTTGCCCCATTGTTTACGACAATCTTTACCCCCTCAATATAACCAATCCCCTCATTGGGGTTTATTCCCCGCTTTTTGATACAAACGGTAATGATTCTATTGGGAGTAAATATTGGAACAAGGAGCGAGTGTAGTTCCCTTAAGTTAATGATACGAACATCAGGAAAGGATTTTAGATGGCGCTGGTATTCATCAGAGATTGTAATTATCTTTGCCTTCCTCTTTGCGGCCACCTTTAAGACACAGGTCTCTTCAGATAAACTGTCAACATTCTTTTCCACAAACTCCAAAAGGGTAATCCTTTTAAGATGGTTTATTATTCGTTCTGCATCAGTTCCCATCTGTTTGCGGGCAATTATTCTTACTAAATAGGGAATGATTATCTTACCCTCTAAAAATTTCTTCTCAAAAAGATTCACAACCCGGCCATCAATGATACTTGATGAGTCCAGGATATATCTCTCCGGTGGTCTGAAGAATAACATAAACCCCCCTCTCAGCCAATACTTATTTCAATCGCCTCTTTTACCGCATCAACCTTTACAATATCTATCCGGGCATCCTCAGGGATGGTGTTCTTTGCGGGCACCAGCGCAATCTTCATACCGAGTTTTTCTGCCTCCTTTATTCTAAGGTCAATGCTATGGACCGGACGAATCTCACCACCGAGTCCCACTTCACCGACAACAAGCATATCTTTATTCAATGGTCTATTTCTTATAGAAGAGGCAATTGCCAGCAAGATTCCCAGGTCGCTTGATGGTTCAAATAATTTTATTCCTCCCACCACATTGACAAAGCAGTCAAGTCCATAGGGATTTATCCCCGCCCTCCTTTCTAAGACCGCAAGGAGCATAGAAAGCCTTTTATAGTCTATGCCAGTTGTCACCCGCTGGGGATAGTTAAAAAAGGCAGGGCTTGTCAATGCCTGAACCTCAACCAAGATTGGCCTTGTTCCTTCAATTACTGATACGATTGCCGAGCCCGGGGCACCAAAGCCCGAGATAAAGATTGAAGAAGGGTTGTTTACCTCTTTTAGGCCATTTGCGGTCATCTCAAAGACACCGATCTCATTGGTTGAGCCAAACCGGTTCTTTATCGCCCTTAAGATGCGATACTGTCCTTCCTTTTCTCCCTCAAAATATAAGACAGTATCAACAATATGTTCCAGAGTCTTTGGACCGGCGATGAGACCAAATTTTGTGACATGTCCAATAATAACGGTGGTAATCCCCTTCTCCTTGGCAAATCTCATCAGGTCGCCACCGCACTCCCGAACCTGGGCGACGCTCCCCGGTGCCGAGGAGATCTCTGTTTTGTAAATCGTCTGGATTGAGTCGATGACCATTAAATCGGGGCTTATATCTTCAGCAATTTTAAGAATCGTCTCCAGTTCAGTTGCGGCGAGAAATTTAATCCCCTTATCCTGTATCTTTATCCTTTCTGCCCGCAGCCGAATCTGACTCGGCGATTCCTCACCACTTACATAAAAGACAATGCCATTGTTTCGGGAGATATGGTCAGAAATCTGTAGCATAAGGGTTGATTTGCCAATTCCCGGGTCCCCACCCAGCAAGATTAGTGAGCCCCTTACCAGCCCACCCCCCAAGACCCGGTCAAGTTCAGAGATACCCACCGAGCGTCTTGCCTCTTCCTGGCAGGGAACTTCGGATAACAGGATAGGATGAACATCTTTTATAACACCCCTCTTTTTATGCTCAACAACCTCTTCCACCATTGTATTGAACTCACCACAGTTCGGGCATCTGCCGAGCCACTTAAGGGAATATGCCCCACAATTCTGGCAGACAAATTTCGTCTTTTTCATCAAAATACCTTTATCTTTATATAACGCTCGGGATTTGCCTTTATATCCGCCAGGAGTTCCCTCAATGCCCTATTTGTGGAGAGGATCTCTTCATACAATTCATCGGATTTTATCAGCTTATTGACCGTGCCATCCTGCTGGGTTAACGCAGAAAGGGAGTCAATCAGGATATCCATCCGGGTAATGAGGCCATTGACCCTTTCACTCGGTTCTTTTATTAACGCCGAAAGTTTGCGGAGGTTCTCATCAAGGAGTTGAATAATATTAATACCCAATCTGTTAAAATCGGGCAATGAGAGGTTGGCAAAGACCCTGGCTATGCTGTCCAGTTTTGCGGCAATCGCCTCAAAGAGGAGGGTCTCATCCGTGCCATAGTAGACTTCAGGAATCTTATCCCCTTTACCGGGCACAATCTTTATATAACGGTCAGAACCGAGATAATTTACCAGGCGAATGGCAATCCTGGAATCTTCAGGCAGTCTGACATCCCTGTCAATTGCCAGGGTAACCAGCACCTTATCCCCTTCAATGTGATAGGACTTCACCTTCCCCTTTTCAATTCCATAAATAATCACCGGGTCTCCGCACCTTAACCAGGTGATATCCTGAAAGTAGACCTTTATATCATAGGTTGCGCGCAACCCCATCTTTCCCGATAGCCAGATATAAAAGAGGATAAAAAGAATTATTCCTCCCACTATGTAGATTCCGGCTACGGTCTTTTTTACCTCTTTATCCATATAATTCCTTTTTTATCTCTTCTAATCTATTTATCTTACCATTTTTTAACATATAGATTTCATCGCCAACTGCCTCCGCCGTTTCCAGGTCGTGGGTAACGACGATTCCGGTCTTTTTGTAGTTCTTGTTTAAATTTATTATCAGTTGAACGATTCTATCCTTCATCACCGGGTCGAGGCCGGTCGTTGGCTCATCGTAGAAGAGATATCTTGGGTCAAGGGCAATTGCCCGACCGATTGCCACAAGTCTCTTCATACCACCGGAAAGGAGGCGGGGATAGAGTCTCTCCTTATTGGGAAGGCCAACAATCTCAAGGATATCCTTTACCTTCTCTTTTATCTTTTTTACAGGCAGGGTAGTATGCTCAATTATGGGCAGGGCAATATTTTCATAGACGGTCATTGAATCAAAGAGGGCCGCGGATTGGAAGACAAAGCCAACCTGTTTACGAATCTGGTAGAATTCATCGGACTTGAGTTCAAGGATTGACCTGCCATCATACTCTATCACCCCACCATCAACAGGCAATAGCCCCAGTATTGATTTGAGGAGGACGGTCTTACCGGTGCCGGAGGGACCCAGGATCACGACAAGTGAGCCATCCTTTATTGTCAGATTCACCCGGTCAAGGACAACATTCTCATCAAATCTTTTTGAAAGTTCTTTTATCTCAATCATCTTAGCCAAATACAACCAGCGCCACAATGAAATCCAGAAGTAGTATTAGAATTGAGGCGGTGACCACCGCATAGGTTGTGGAGATTCCAACCTCCCTTGCCCCGCCCTTCACATTGAAGCCAAAATAGCAGCCACTGTTGGAGATGACTAAAGAGAATAAGACTGCCTTGAGTAAACCACCGAATAGGTCCCGGGGGAAGAAGTTTCTTACTAAACCATAATTGAAGACACTGAAAGGAATGTTTAAGAAGAAATGGCCATAGATTGCACCGGTAAGGATGGCAACAAATTCACTGAAGATAGTAAGGAGGGGTAGGGAGATTAAAGTTCCGATGATTCGCGGAAAGTTCAAGAATCGATAAGGGTCAATTGCCATAACCTCAAGGGCATCAATCTGCTCGGTCACCCTCATTGTTCCGACCTCGGCTGCCATTGCTGAGGCACAGCGCCCGCAGACCACAAGGCCGGTCAAGACCGGTCCCAGTTCAATCAAGACCATTCTGCCAATTGCGGCACCAAGATAATACCGGGGCAGATAAGCCAGAAGTTGGTAGGATAACTGAACCGTCGTTACCATTCCTAAAAACGCCGAGACCAAAAAGATTATTGGCAGGGAACCAAATCCAACATTATAGATCTGCTCGGCAATTCGGCCTTTTGATCTGCCCAATTGCCAGGGGAAGAAGAGACTGCGGGCAAAGAAGGCAGTAAAATCGGCAATGTGTCTAAAAAGGTTCACTTTCCTCTAATTCCAAAAATACCTCTTCCCTTAATGCAAGATTGCTGAAGCGGGTATATTCGCCGCTGAAACCGAGTTCAAATACCCGGGTCGGTCCATTGCGCTGTTTTGCAACATTGATTTCGGCAATGCCCTTCTTCTCTGTATCCGGATTATAGATTTCATCACGATAGATGAAGATCACAACATCGGCGTCCTGCTCAATTGCCCCGCTCTCCCTTAAATCGGCAAGTCTTGGTCTATGGTCTTCGTGTCTCTGTTCGGGCATCCTTGATAACTGTGAGACGACAACGAGGGGCAGGTCCAGTTCCTTTGCCAGTGCCTTTAAGGAGCGTGAAATCTCGGATATCTCCTGCTGTCTTGTAATACCGGGCTTTAGTGATGGTCCGGCAAGAAGCTGGAGATAGTCAACAATCATCAACTGGATATTATTGTCCGCCTTTAATCTCCTTGCCTTAGTCTTCAATTCCAGAGCGGTAATGGATGCTGAGTCATCAATGAATATCGGCGCGCGGTCAAGATTCCCGGCGGCGGTTGAGAGGTTGACCCAATCCTGGTTCGTCAATTTTCCACGATTCAGGTCTTTTATATTCACTTCCGCTTCGGTGCACAACATCCTCTTGACCAGTGCCTCGGCAGACATCTCCAGAGAAAAGATCGCCACCGGGACATTATTCTTCAGGGCCGCAAATGCAGCAATATTGAGGGCAAATGCAGTCTTGCCCATACTCGGTCTTCCTGCAATTACTATAAAATCACCTTTTTGGAATCCGGAAGTGACCTCATCAAGAATGTAGTATCCAGTTTCAACACCAGTTATTAATCTTTCCCCGCGCATCTTTTCGGCATTCTCAAGGATTCTGGTAATATATTCCCTTATATGGACCGGTTCTTTTCTTAACCCCTTCTCCTTTATCTGAAATATCATATTCTGTGCCTCATCAACCAACTCGCTTGCCGGCCGGGCATCTTCAAATGCATCTTTTAAAACCTCCATTGAGGAGCGAATCAGACTTCTCTTTATTGCCTTATCAAGGACAACCCGGGCGTGGTGCTCTACATTTGCCGTAGTAATTACATTTGCTACAATGTTAGAGACATATTCGGGACCACCTATTTCATCAAGCAGTTTATTCTGTTTTAGCCAGTCAGTAACGGTAATGAGGTCGGGTGTTATATTGCGGTTGAAGAGCTCAACAATTGCCCGAAAGATCTTCTGATTTGCGGGTGAATAGAAATGACTCTCCTGTAAGATTTCAAGGACTTTATTTACTGCCACCTCATCAAGCAATGCGGCACCAAGAACTGCCTCTTCGGCTTCCAGGGAGTGGGGAGGGACTCTTCTTTCTTCCATAAGAAGTTCAGGTTAAGTTGAAGTTTCTAAGCGGAGACATTCATCAAGGATTCTGTTTGCCAGTTCCCATTTGCTCAGCGGACCGAGGTTCAAAACCCTTCCCCTTTTTGTGAGTATCCGGGCCGAGACCCTTTCCCTGCCTATTGCACTTATGGGATTGAGGACTATAAAATCAAGCCCTTTCCTTATTAACTTTTCTTTTGCACTCCTTAGGGGCCCTCTATCTTCAAGGGAGAAGCCGACATAGACTCTGTTCCCTTTATAAATTTTAACGGCCTTAAGGAGGTCTCTGTTTCTTTTGCATTCAATTTTGAGGGATGGTAAGTGAGATTTGGTTTCAAGTTTAGTCTTCGGAATATAATCACCAACTGCTGCCGCCATAATCAGATAATTGCACCAGGGGATATTCTGTTTCATCGCCTCCAGCATCTCCTGTGATGTGCGCACCCTTACGACATCAGTATCATCCAGTTGAACATCGGCTCCCCCCATAATAAGTCTTGCTTCCGCATCACGACATACTGAAGCCATATAGAGCTCTTTTGCCATAAGGCCGCTTGAGCGATTGGTAAGAACCCGCACCGGGTCAATCTCTTCTTCAGTCCTGCCGCCGGTGATAAGAATCTTCTTGCCAAGAAGGGTGCTATAATTTGCGACTATCACCTGAATCTTTTTGTAGATTCTTTCTACGGGCGGAAATCTGCCCCGACCAATTTTACCGGAGGCAAGGGGTCCCGAGACCGGGGCCAGGAAGTAATAGCCAGTCTCTTTTAAAAACTGGACATTCTTTCTGACAATTCTATTCCCCCACATTCCCTCATCCATTGCCGGAACAAAGAGAATGGGCTTTTGAAAGGAGATGATCGTTGTAGAAAGGAGGTCGTCGCCAATCCCGGCGGCAGTTTTGCCGATTATATCCGCAGTTGCCGGAGCCACAACGAGGATATCCCCCCATTCGGAAAGGCGCAGGTGTTTTATACCCCTATTTAAGGCAAACTGGTCAATATAGACCTCTTCCTCGGAAAGGGTCTGGCAGGTAAGGGGGGTGACAAAGTTTGTTGCGGATTGCGTCAGGATAACCCTCACCTCATCTTTGTTCTTCTTAAGAATCCTAATCAATTCCAGGGACTTATAAGCAGCAATTGAGCCGGTTATTCCCAGGACAATCTTCATTCTTTAGCCTTTATCTTTCCAATAGAAAGTTTTATCAATGCCTCTTTTATTGGATTTGTATCCTTCTCTTCCAGTCCCTGTGTCTGGTCGTCCTTTAACTTTCGTGCATATAGTGCACCAATATTTATTGCCTTATATTTATTCTTATAATACTCCCAAATCCTCTCAATCGGAAAGAACATATACCCCCTTCATTGAAAGTCTGAAAAGGAGAAGATAAATTCCCCGCCTGCTCGGTTAAAATCCCAATACAGCAAGGGGATCCCCTTGAAAATCCCTAAATCCCCCTTTCCAAAAGGGGTTTTATTATCCGTTTTAATTGCATTTTGTTATCGTTTGAATTTTGAACTCGTCCCCTCAAGCCTGTCCCTGAAAGGTCTAAGTTGTTATTATAATGAATTTTTCCTCAGTGTCAAGTTTCAATACTCAATCCCCTTTCTTGCCTTTACTCCCGCTTGAAAGTAGTGTTTTATCTCACAGATTTCGCTTATTAAATCCGCATAATCCTTAAATTCCTCAGGCATATAACGACCAGTTATGATTAGTTCGACCTTCCTGGGGACCTTCTTGAACAATTCAATAACCTCTTTAATTGGAATCAATCTATAATCAACCGCAACATTCAACTCATCAAGGATGACAATATCATAGCGGCCACCCTTTATTACCGCTTTTGCCCTTTCAAACCCTTTCCTTGCCAGTTCAATATCAATCTTTGCCGGGCTGTCCCTATCAACAAATTCAGGTCGGCCATATTGTTCAATCTTGAAATTCTTTAACATCTTTGCCGATTTCAACTCACCATAATTTACCTTCCCCTTCATAAACTGAATCATCATAACCTTTTTTTTATGCCCAACTGCCCGCAGGGCAAGCCCCAGCGCCGCGGTTGTCTTTCCCTTCCCGTTACCTGTGTAGATTTGAATCATAATTCACTGGCACCGGGGGGTGCCTTTAATATCTGACACTCACCGGCGAGAATCTTTTCAACTTTACCTTCCGCAAGCATTAGAATCAACGCGCCATCATTGGCGATATCAATTGCCCGTCCTATAATTTTTCTATCTGGCAATTGCACAATGACATTCCTGCCGAAGATGATTGAGTAATTCCGCCATTTTTGTAGTATTTCGGAAGTTCTTTTCTCATTGAGCATAGTGTAGTGTTGGTCAAGTTCCAGACATAAGGTTCTGTAGATAGACATCTTATCAAATCTCTTTTTGGTTTCAAGAAATATGGAAGTTGCCCTATCCTTTATCTCCTCCGGAAAACTTGTTATATTAAGATTTATTCCGATACCCAAGATTATCTTTGTATCAAAGACCTCGGTAAGGATGCCAGCAACCTTCTTTTCATTCAATATCACATCATTGGGCCATTTAAGACCCAAAAGAATACCGTAATTACTGAATGTTTCACAGATTGCAACACCGGTTAGAATCGGTATGAGTGAGGAGTTTTCATGTCCGATTATCACCGAGAGATAAAGACCACCCCTTGGCGAATACCACTTCCGGTTGAATCTTCCTTTGCCATCGGTCTGCGTCTCGGCGAGAACCACCGTTCCATCTGGTGAGGTATCTGCAATCTTCTTCGCGTATTCATTCGTTGAATTAACCTCATCAAGATGGTAAAGTTTTGAGCCGATAGCCATTATTCTGATCTTCGGAATATCATTACTACCACAGTTTTATCATTACCACCCATACTTGAAAGCATGCCGTAAGGTCTATCCGGATCAATCCTTACCTGACATTCACCTGCCTTACCAAGCAATTGATGGATGACATCAACTGCCTGTCTTACACCGCTGGCACCGGTGGGGTGCCCGTAACCGATGAGTCCGCCGGTCGTATTTACGGGAATAACTCCGTCGGCTCTGGTCTTACCTTCTTTAACAAAGTCAGCCCCTTCGCCATAACCGGCGAATCCCGCCGCTTCAATTGCCATTATTCCCGCAATTGTAAAACAGTCATGTACCTCAAGCACACTCAGCGCCTGTGGTTTAATCCCGGCCCGCTCATAGGCCCTCTTTGCGGCAATCTCACAGGTGGTGAGTTTTGTTAAATCGGGTGGGGGCGTTGTAATATTATCCTGGACCTGGGCAAAGGCAACCACTTCTACCGCATCCTTTTTATCAATACCAATCTTCTCCAATCCCGCTTCGGAAGCGAAT
>CBFGJQ010000078.1:0-4995 GCA_965649095.1 Caldifarciminota bacterium
TGCGGAGTTTATTGGGATGGTGTATGCGAATATGACTTTCAAGAAGGCGCCCTGGCAGATGGTTCAGGAGAGTGGTACCGTAGGTATACAAAAGGGGAATCAAGTGGATACCATGTGTCCGACGACCTCACTTACAGAGATTGCCAGTAAAGTTAAGGATTCAAGGGAACTTATAGACTACCGGGCGATAGATTGGGATTACAAAGGGGACACATTTCACAATCAATGGCATAGTTTCAGGGTAAAGAAGAACCCAATGGTGGAGTATGAGGCTAAACACAAATATGAAGATTCTAGGGAATACCGGATAATGGTCAAAGTCGTGGAAGTATTTGGGAATGATACGAATAAGGTTTTGAAGGTGAGGATAAAATGAGACCCACTGAACTTTTACATCCTGAGCAGAGACATCCAAGCAATGAATTACGCAAAGCAGTATCTGCATGGCGAAAAGAAGGTTATCCTAATATTACTCCTATAACAAAAAGGCTCTTGCAGTTCTGGTTTAATGAAGACCATCCTGTAAATGGTGAGCCATTTGAATGCTGGTTTGGTCAGAGAGAAGCAATTGAAACTTTGATTAATGAAAAAGCGCAATTTCGTAAAAAGGCGATGAGTGCTCTATATCAAAAAACCAAAGAAGCGATTGCTGAAAAAGTCTACAGGACGGGGGATACTGATTCACACTTTTTCAGCAATCCCATTTCAGGCGTTTGATAATCCGAGGAGGTAATATGGAGATAAAAAAGATTAAGATTGAACCACCCGCGGGGACAAATGTAATATGCGGTCAGACCCATTTTATCAAGACCGTGGAGGACCTCTATGAGGCAATGGTAAACTCGGTCAGTGGTATAAAGTTTGGCATTGGCTTCTGTGAGGCATCAGGACCCTGTCTGGTAAGATATGAAGGGAATGACCCCACCCTGACTGAACTTGCCAGGGAATATGCCTTCAAGGTCGGTGCCGGCCATTTTTTTATTCTCTTTATAAAGAATGCCTTCCCTTTGAATGTCCTGGATAGGATAAAGGCATGCCCGGAAGTCCTTAATATCTTCTGTGCCACAGCAAATCCAGTTGAGATTTTATATGTTGAGGATGAACAGGGAAGGGGGATTGTTGGTGTGATTGATGGTTTTGCCACAAAGGGGATTGAAGATGAAGGGGCAAGGAAGGAGCGATATGAATTCTTGCGGAAGATCGGCTATAAATTGTAATAGCGATTGACTTTTACCTCTGGTTTGCTATAATTGATTATGGCAAGGGCTGAGATTTTAAGGAAGATACCCTCGGTAGAGCATCTCTTAAACTCACCGGAATTAAAGATATTTCTTGAAAGGGTTGAGCGTAACTACATCACCAAAGTTGTGCGTAATGAGGTTGAGAAGTTTAGAAAGATGATGAGAGAGAATGAAGAGGTTAATCCCCAGCAACTCCTGAAGAATATAGTGAAGGAGCTGAATGAATTGACAACTCCGTATTTTACATATGCAATCAACGCCCTGGGGATTGTGCTTCATACCGGACTGGGCAGGGCACCATTTTCAAAAGGAGTGGTGGATGCCCTGAATTCGGTTGCCCTTGGCTATTGTAGACTCCAGATTGACGAAGAAGGGAGGAGGGCAGACCGTTATAAAAAGATAAGTAAACTCCTTGAAATTATTACCAATGCTGAGGCTGGGATGATTGTCAATAATAATGCAGCAGCAACACTTCTGATATTGAATACCATTGCCAGGGGCAGAGAGGTTATCGTTTCGCGCGGCCAGTTGATTGAGATTGGTGGTTCATTCAGAATCCCTGAGGTGATGGAACGGAGCGGGGCAATCCTCCATGAGGTGGGCACGACAAACAGAACCCACTTAAAGGATTATGAATCTGCGATATCCGAAAAGACCGCGGCAATTATGAAGGTTCATCAGTCAAACTACCGGATATTGGGTTTTACTAAGGAGGTGCCCCTTGAGGAACTGGTGTGTCTGGGCAGAAGATATAACCTCCCGGTGATTGATGACCTTGGTAGCGGTGCCCTCATTGACTTCTCAAAATACGGACTGCCCAAAGAGCCCCTGGTCCAGGAGAGTATAAAACTTGGTGCAGATATTGTCTGTTTCAGCGGCGATAAACTCATCGGTGGACCGCAGTGTGGTATAATCGTTGGTAAGAGGGAATATATTGAGAAGATTAAAAAGAATCCACTGAATAGGGCATTGCGCTGTGATAAGCTGACCAGTGCCGCGCTTGAGGCAACGCTATGCCTATTCTTGAAGGGTGAGGAGCAGATAATTAAAGAACATTCTGTCATCTCAATACTTTTGAAACCTTTAAATTCAATAAAGAGGCAGGCAAGGAATTGTGCCCGAGCAATAAATAAAAAGGATAAGATAAAATGGACAATTAAAGAATCTATTTCCGAGATAGGAGGGGGATCTTTAAGCACCGAAAAATTGCCAACCTATGTCCTTGAAATCAGACCCCAAAATATCTCTGTTGAAAGGCTGGCGAAGGAGTTGAGGTTATATCAGCCACCGATCTTCGGCAGGATTGAAAAAGATTCCTTGCTCTTTGATTTTCGCACTGTCCTTGCGGGGGAGGAGAAGATAATTGCCCGGGCGTTAAATGATACTTTAAAAGATTAAGATGGCAAGGCATATCGTCATTGGAACTGCGGGGCATATTGACCACGGTAAGAGTGCCCTCATAAAGTCCCTGACCGGTTATGACCCGGACCGCCTGAAGGAGGAAAAGGAGCGCGGAATGACAACAGACTTGGGGTTTGCCTTTTATGGTGATGATGTAACGATAATTGATGTTCCCGGGCATGAGAAATTTGTCCGGCATATGCTCGCCGGTGCAAGCACAATAGATTTTGTGATATTTGTTGTTGCGGCGGATGACGGGGTGATGCCCCAGACCGTTGAGCATTTTGAAATACTAAAATTGCTGGGGGTAAAAAGGGGGGTGATTGCGGTTACAAAGAAGGACTTAGTAAATAAAGAACAACTTGAACTTGTGATTGACGATATAAATCGTCTTACTATAGATTCCTTTCTTCAGGATGCGCCAATTGTTCCCGTATCTAATTTAACCGGAGAAGGGATAGCTGAGTTAAAGCGCATCCTTAACCAGCTCATCTCCCAGACCGAATCCAAATCGGATAAAGGGATTTTCAGAATGCCAATTGACCGCTGTTTTACAATGAAGGGATTTGGAACGGTGATTGCCGGCACCATTCTTTCTGGAAAGATCAAAATTGGGGATACGATTGAACTTTTGCCGCAGAAGAAGTTGTTAAAGATAAGAAGGATTGAGGTGCACAATAGGGAAGTCTCTGAAGTAGGCACAGGTTTTAGGGCAGCAATAAATATCATTGGTGCAGAAAAAGAGGAAATTGAAAGGGGGGATGTAGTTGCTACGCCCGGTTATCTTGAGCCATCTTTATATCTCAATGCCAATTTGTATCTTTTAAGTTCTTCCCCCCCATTAAAGACCTTTACGCGATTGAGAATCCATCTGGGCACAGCAGAGATTTTTGGTCGGGTCGTAATCTTAGAAACGAAGAGCCTTGAGCCGGGAGAGAAGGGAATGGTGCAATTTCGCCTTGAGACACCGGCGGTCTCAGATATTGGCGACCGTTATGTAGTAAGGACATATTCACCCCAGATGACAATTGGTGGGGGGATTATTCTTGAACCAAAGGCAAAGAAGATAAGAGAATTTGATGAGCAGATCGTTGAACATCTGAAGAGGATTGAGACACAAGAACCAATTGTCATTGTTGAGGAAGACCTCAATTCCAATTTCACCCTGCCCCGGAAGGTTGATGAGGTCGCCCGGGATGTTAATTTACCTCCCCAAGCGGTTCAGACCTTGCTTGGTGAGCTTGTCGCTAAAGATCGGTTAGTGGTTATTGATGCAAGAAGAAATTTATACTACAGCAAGAAAAATCTTGATAAACTTGAATCAAGGATAACAGAGGCAATAGATAGTTATCATCGGAATAACCCCGCCGATATTGGAATACCAAGGGCGGAACTTATCAAGGCTGTAGACCGACAACTGGACCACATTCTCTTCAACTTTGCCCTGAATAAATTATCAAATGAGAAGAAGGTAAAGATTACTGAAGATGGCAAGGTGAGTCTTTATGACTTCAAGATTACCGTATCTCAGGAATTTATGGAAATGAATAAAAAATTAGAGGAGATATTTTATTCGGCGGGATTCTCACCACCCCAGATTGAGGATTTATTAGAAAAAAAACTTGGTTCAAGTGATTTGGTGAAGAAGGCATACCGCCATCTTATTGATACCGGGGTTTTAATCCATATCGGCGAGGGGATTTTTTTCCATAAGGATAGACTCTTAGAGGCAAAGGAAAAGTTGATTCAATTCTTAAAAACTCACAATTCAATCAGGGTAAGCGAATTTCGGGACCTGATAAATACTACAAGAAAATACGCCCTACCCTTACTCATCTACTTTGATTCAAAGGGAATTACAATCAAGCGTGGTGAAGTCAGGATTCTGGCCGGTGGCGGAGGCGTGTAGGAATCGAACCTACCGTCCCCCTTTCGAAGGACAACCGGGTTTGAAGCCCGTCAGGCACACCAGCACCCATCCGCCTCCGATTACATTAGATGCCATCTTATTATATCCCTTTTCTAAAGATTGTCAATGCCCGTTGTAATCATTTAGTCTCCCCCAAAAATGTAGCATCAGGGTTTGTCGGGACGAGTAAAGTTTTTCGGCCAACTGAAGTTGGACGCTACAGACTTTTTCTCCATTTTTTACAGCACAAGAACATACCATCAGGGGCTAAAGCCCCTGAAACCCCAACCCTCACCCTCCCCTCTCCCTTAAAAGGGAGAGGATAAGCCTGAGGGTTCCATTAGAGTTTTTGTAAAAGGTAAGTTTTCCCAGAAAACGGAATAAAAATGTAGCGTCCGACCCTGACTTTCGTCAGGGCATGCTTAAGTCGGACGGAAAAAATAA
>CBFGJQ010000079.1:0-4936 GCA_965649095.1 Caldifarciminota bacterium
CATCTGCAGGACCCCCCGGACATCCTGAGGCAGTCTATCCAACCTTGAGGCAATCACGGCCTGAACCGTGTCCGGAATTTCAACCGCGGAGATATTAGATGTTAGATGCCAGATACCAGCATCCAACCTCAAGTATCCAGCATCTATTAACGACCTGATGATTTCTTCAAGGAAGAATGGATTGCCCTCTGCTTTGGAGAGAATCTTATTCTTGAATTCTTCGCTAAACCCGGGGACTTTTAGCAAATTCTCGGTCAATTGGGCGCTGGAATTCATATCCAATGGCTTCAATATTATTTCCAGATAATCATCGCCCAATTTCTTCTTCAAATTTTCCTTGGTCTTATAATAAAACCTCTCCTTTTCTATTCGGGCAAGCCCTAAAAACGACAACGGAAATGGCTCCGGGGAGTCAAAGATGAACTCTATCAACTCTAAAGAGGCGGGGTCTATCCATTGGCAATCATCAATTACCATTAACACAGGCTGGCAGAGGGATATCCGGGAGAGGAGTTTCCTGACGCTTATGAATATCTGGATTTTCAGGTCCTTTGGCTCAAGGTATCTTATCTTTTCGTCCAATTCATCAGAAAAACGGATGGAGAAGAGATAGCCTAAATAGGGCACGACTTCTTTGTAGTTATCGGGAAACAGGGACTTTGCTTTTTTTAGCAGTTTCTCTTGAACTAATGGGGGAGTATCTCTGCCCTCAATCCCGAATATCTTTTCTATTATCTGTAGAAATGGCGAGTAGGGAACAGCATCTCCGTAGGAAAGACAGCGAGCCTCCAAGATGGTAATTGGTAAACGGTGATTGGTAATTAAATCATTTTTCAGTTCCTCATACAGCCTTGACTTTCCAAGTCCCGCATCACCGAGAATAAAGACCGCACCAAATTTACCTTTTTCCAATCTCTTGACCGATTGTTTGAGCAACTCTAACTCCCTGTCCCTGCCGACTAAAGGCGAATAGAGTCCCTGAATACCCCGCTTTGGGTCAGGTTTATCTCTTATCTTTAATGGCTTGAAGATTCTAACCGATTCCTCAATCCCCTTTACTGAAACCGGTGGCAGAACCTCATATTCAAAAAGGTATCTTGAAGCCCGGAATACAGAGTCAGAGACCAAGATTTCACCACGCTTTGCTATATCCTTTAATCTTGAGGCAAGATTGACTGCATCACCCATTATGGTATATTCCTTCTTCTCTTTGGAACCAACCTTACCAACTGCGACAGTCCCACAATTTATACCGATATGGAGACCAAGTTCAGCCTTAATCTTTAATCTTGAAAAAAGGGTCTCATTTATTTCAGGCATAAGATTCATCATCTCTAAAGACGCTTTTACTGCCCTTTCCGGGTCATCTTCATGGCTTTGGGGGATTCCAAATAGCGCAATGACCAGATCACCCTCATATTTATGGATTGTGCCACCGTATTTGATGATAACCTGATTGAGGTATTCAAAACAGGTATTGGCCACTTCCTGGGTATCTTCCGGGTCTAATTTATGGCTGAGCGCTGTAAACCCAGAAAGGTCTGCAAAGAGGATGGTAACCAAACGGAGCTCTTCAATCTTCTGTTCCATCGGCGAATATATTTTAACCAAATTTTCTTTAAAAATCAACCCTTGAAGATAATCTTCGCTATCCGCCACTCAGTATGGCGGATAAATCCATTAATTTGTAATTCGTCAATCGGGACTCGGTTAGGATACCCGTTTCATCATCTGGGTAAATGGTAATTGGTGAATGATTAAATATTTTTAAATCTTTTGGATGAATTTAACCCTTTAACCTTGTCTTTTCCTTCTCTTTACCCCTTTCTTGTCATTTTTTTCAGCCATTGCCTTACAATCCTTCAGAGATTCTGAACCAAGTTCAGAATGACATCAGGAAATTTGCCTTTTCACCCTTATTAATCGGTTCACGGTAAACATTTCACGATTTTTCTCTCCCCTTCACCTATATCTTCCCTTCTAACTTTTCGTAAGATTCAATCGCCCGGGTAAAGAATTCTATCGCCTCTTCATTCGCATAGACCTTCTTTGCCTTCTCGCCAGCCTCAACTGAATAGAGCAGGGATTTATCATAGTCAGCGCCGGCATAGAAGTGATAAGAAAGTAAACCTAAAAATTCTTCTTTTCGGTCCTTCAGTTCAGTTTCAATAAATGTGCCGGTCTGGCGGTGGAGTTCCTGTTTTCGGGCGAAGGAAAGTGTTCCATAGGCGACCTCCTGGGTGAGGATATGTTTAAAGAAATATCTTGCCTCCCTATCACCTTTTTCAAGTTTTATGAGGTCAAGTCGCTCAAGGTCTTTGAGTGCCTTTTTAAGAATCGGTGGATTTGGGTATATCCCCTTAAGGAGGAATTCATCAAATTCCCTGCCCAAGACAGAGGCAGTCTGTAACACATCCCGAACCTGTAAGTCAAGTCGGTCAATCCTTGACAATATTACCGCTTCTACAGTGTCAGGTAACTGGAGTCTCTTTATATCACCCTTGAACCTCCAGGTTCCTCTCTCCTCAACCACATAGCCCTGTTCAATTAAAGACTTCACCAGTTCTTCAATATAGAATGGATTACCCTGTGATTTTTCCACAACAATCTTCTTTAAATCTTCGGGAATGTCTTTGATGTTGAGTAAACTTTTAACAAGTTCAATACTCTCTTCTCTGGATAGTTCTTTTAGATGCAACTCCGTTGACCAGTTCTTTTCCATAAATTCTTCTTTTTTCTTCAAAGGACGATAGACTAGCGTCAATAATATTGGCTTGTCTTCTATGTTTCTACCGATATAATTTACAAGTTCCATTGAGGCCGAATCGGACCAGTGCAGGTCTTCAATAATGATATTCACCGGCCTCTTCTGGGCGATAAATTTGATAAAGTCAAAGACAATATCAAAGACCCGCTGTTTTTTAATCTTGGCATCCAAATATTTTGTGAGCGATGTTTCAGGAAATGGCACCCCCATTACCTCACCAATTACTGGTAACCAATCAATCAGTTTTTTATCCACAGCAATGCACCTATTTTTGATCTTGGTCTTTCTAATGTTTGCCGAATCATTGGGTAAGATGCCAAAGAATTGTTCTAAGATTACTGCCCAGGGGTGATAGGAGAAGGCACTGCCATAGGAGATACAATTCCCCTCAAGGATGTAGTATCCTGCTTTTTCTGATAATTTAATGAGTTCCTGAACAAGTCTTGATTTTCCGATACCCGGCTCGCCGGTAATCGCAAGAATCTGCCCCTTACCCTGTGAACATAGATTGAGTAGATTCTTTATCTCTTTAATCTCTTTTTCTCTGCCAATTATCTTCTCGCTCTCCGAGAGCCATCTGCTTAGGGCCCTCTTCTCAATCTCCTTTTTCTTTATTAATCGGTAGGTCTGGATTTTTTTCTTTTTGCCCTTATACTCCTGTTCCCCCAGCGATTCATAATCAAAGAGCCCGAATGTCTTATTAAAAATTGATTCACTTACTACAATTGTCTTATTTTGTGCCTTTGCGCCAAGTCGTGCGGATAAGTTTACTGCATCCCCAAGGGTTGTGTATTCACGCCTCAATTCATTGCCCACCGGCGCGGCAAAGACTGAACCTGAATTTATCCCTGCCCTTAAGTTTATCTTCTTTAATTCGGGGTTATTCAAAATTTCGTATGTAAAAAGGACCGCCCTCTTTTCGTCATCCTCGTAGGCCTGAGGGAAACCGAAGATTACAAGAATCCTTTCGCTCTCTTTATATATATCAATTGCATTTATCCAGCCATCATATTTTTTAATAGTCTGGTCAACAATAGAATAAAAATGGCATAATAATTCCTTGGCCCTTTTGGGGTTTTCATCGTAAGGGATACCACTGAAGTGTAAGAAGACAACTGCAACCTTTCTATGCTCACCGTCCTTATGGTCAAAGTATGGTTTCAATTCAATCCTCTTCAACAACCAGTCCGGGATATAATTCTCAAGGACTGCAGATTTTTTCTTTATCGCATCCGGGGATATCCTTTTGGCTTCTCTCTGGGATTCGGTTGGTCTCTTTTTCATTCCGAGATATTTCCAGACCTCTTTTTGGGGGTTGAGAATATAATTCTCATTAAGTTCTTTTTTTACCTCTGGGCTGATAACAATTTCCCCGGGTCCGGCAAAATCAATCATTGCCATCAGGTGATTTAATGTTTTACCACCAAGAAAGAAATTATTCTTAAGGTCCTGAAAATAGACCGTTCCTTTTGTTAGTCCAATATGAATCTTAATCTTGAAGGCACCTACCTTCGTCTGGGTTATGGTATGGTCTTTAACAAATTTTGAAATCTCAATACCTGCATTCATCGCCCTTTCACTTGAAGATTGAAATTTATCGCTGTCAGGGAAAAAAGCCAAAAATGCATCGCCACCAAAGCGATAGATGTCACCATCCCATCGGTAGACAATTTTAATTAGAGGGTCAAAGAAGTCATTGATTATCTTATTTACCTCTTCAGCTCCCTCTTTACCCAATCGGGCGAGTTTCTCACTCATCGCAGTGAATCCAGAGATATCGGCAAAGAGAAGAGTCGCCATAAATGTTTCAAAGGGCTTGACTTCCTCTTCTGAAATTCTGGATAATACAACCTTTTGCGGCAAAAAACTTGCCATTGAATAAACTACCTTCTCCTTATCCGTTGACTTCATATCACCCCTTTTTGAACTTAATTTTAATATATTTTTAACAAAAATCAAGAGGGAGCTGCCGACGGATGCGACAAAAAGATAAAAAACCCTGTGGGAGCGGTCTCCCACCGCGATGAAAATCCGAACAAACGAACATCCATCTCCTGAGTTGACACCCGCATACCTTTTATTATAATTCACAGTAATAGGAATTTCAAAAATTCGTAAAAGGTAAGTTTTTCCAAAAAACGGAATAAAAATGTAGCGTCCGACCCTGAC
>CBFGJQ010000080.1:0-4933 GCA_965649095.1 Caldifarciminota bacterium
GTTTATCTCGGACTTTCACTTGGACCATTCATTGGCGGATTTTTAACCCAGAATTTAGGATGGCGGAGTATTTTTCATTTGAATACACTTCTTGGTCTTTTGATGTTGATTTTCTTCATCCTTTTCCTACAAATTGAGAAAAGGATAGTTGGAAGTAAAAATTTTGATTACATAGGGACTCTGATATACAGTCCGACTCTCTTCTTTTTTATGTATGGATTTTCACTACTCCCGAACATTTCAGGTACTATCTTATTAGTCATCGGCACTTTATTTACTTTCCTTTTTATTAAGCGGGAGTCAAACCTTTCAGAACCTTTATTAAATATTGCCCTTTTCAAAATAAATCCCGCATTCTTTTTTTCTAATCTCGCCGCCCTTATCAATTACAGTGCCACAAGTGCGGTCTCTTTTCTGCTCAGCCTCTTTCTTCAATATCTAAAAGGCTATTCACCACAAAGTGCTGGTTTTATACTCATCGCCCAGCCCGTAACGATGACAATCCTTTCCCCCTTTGCCGGCCGGCTTTCAGACCGTGTCCAGCCGCGAATAATCGCCTCAATTGGAATGGGTTTGTCTGCTTCTGGTTTACTTCTCTTATCATTTTTAAATAGTAATACTACAATTGATTTAATAACCGCATATTTAATTATTCTTGGATTTGGGTTTGCCCTATTTTCTTCACCAAATACAAATGCAGTTATGAGCTCGGTAGAAAGGCAATATTTCGGTATCGCCTCAAGCACCCTTGCGACGATGCGATTACTTGGGCAGATGTCAAGTATGGGTCTTGTGATGTTGATCTTTTCTCTTATTTTGGGCAAGGTAAAAATTACCCCCGATGTGTATCCATTATTCTTAGATGCCTTAAAGATCTCATTTTATATCTTCACAGGATTGTGTGCCATCGGTATCTTCTTTTCGTTAAAGAGAGGTAAGATACCAGGAAGATAGATAGGCAGATATAATCTCTAAAATGGGAAAAAGGGTAGTTTTGAAAATTGAGAAATTGAATCTCGGTGCCCAGGGGATTGCATATTTAAACGGCAAGGTCTGTTTTGTGGATTTTGTTATCCCTGGTGAAGAGATAGAGGCGGAGATTATTGTTGAAAAAGGGGATTACAATGTTGCGAAGGCTATAGGGATTATCAGAACATCAGACTCAAGGGTTAAACCACTCTGCCCGGTCTTCGGAACCTGTGGTGGATGCCAGATCCAGCACATAGATTATAATAAACAGATAGAATTGAAAAGGGAAATTCTCATTGATACATTTAAGCACATTGGGAGGATTGAATTAAAGGATATTGAAGTTTTTTATCACGAACCCTGGAATTATCGCAATCGTGCACAACTACCGGTCCAAAAGAAGAAAGAATTAAAAATTGGATATTTTAAAAAGGGAACGCATAAAGTTGTAGATTATGACATCTGTTATATAAATCAAAAAGAGATTAACCAGGTAATTGAAATTCTGCGGAAGGATATAAAAGAATCAAATATAGAAATCTATGATGAATTCAGACATAAGGGGAATTTGCGGCATCTAATAATCAAAAGGGGAACGAATACCGGTCAATTATATATCACATTTGTTACAAGAAAAAAATCCTTACCCGAATCAATTTACAAAAGTCTGATGCAAAAGATTCCCCAACTTACAGGAATAAATCAGAATATCAACGACCGGAAGACCAATCGGATTTTAGGCAAATATAATAAAATACTTGCCGGTAAAGATTATTATGAAGAGATGGTGGATGGTAAGAGATTCCGCATTGGTCCCACATCCTTTTTTCAGGTAAACACGCCGGTCTTTGAGAAGATAGTAGAAAGGATAAGGCAGGAGATTCAGGGTTCAAGGGTAATTGACCTTTATTCAGGGGTTGGTATTATTGGCATTTGTGTAGCACCGTTATGTAAAAGTGTCCTTGCAATTGAAGAGAATCCCGAGGCTATCAAAAATGGGATTGAGAATGCGGAATTGAATAATATCAAAAATATAGACTTCATTGCCGGTAGAGTAGAGAAGGAGGTCTTTAAAATAAAAGAGGCGGATACAGTAGTATTAGACCCTCCCCGAAAAGGGGTTGCACGAGTGGTGATTGAAAAACTGGGGGAAATCCCAGCCAAGCAGATAATCTATCTTTCCTGCGACCCAGCCACGCTCGCCCGTGATGCAAACCTGATAATCAATAATGGATATTGCATTAAAAGAGTCTTTCTATTTGATATGTTCCCGCAGACCTACCATATTGAATCCTTGGTGGTATTTGAAAAACGACGCGCTCTTTCTTATTGACTTTCTCAAATAACTAATTATATTCCCCTGTGGGGCTTCTCTGGATATCTCTCTTCTCCTGGTTTGACTGGAAGGTTTTGAAGAGCGATAACTTTATTATTATTTATAAACCCGGTTATAAGTATGAGGCATTTCAGGCATTGGGCAATCTTGAGTATTACCGAAAATATGTTATAAATCTTACCGGCAACAATCCCCGAAAACTACCAATAGTAATTGAAGATGTTGGAATCCTTAGTAATGGCTATGCCGATCCGTTTTTCTATAATATTCATATTTTTACAAATCCACCCAATTTTGATTATTATCTTGAAGGTATAGAAGACTGGTTAAGAAATGTAAACGTTCATGAGTTCACCCATATTGCCCATTTAACCAAAACAAGCGGTATATCCACAATGCTTACTAAAATTTTTGGTTCACCCTTTAAGCCCAATATGTATGCACCAGGCTGGCTCATTGAGGGGATAACGGTCTATTCTGAATCACAGGTTTCACCTTATGAGGGGAGATTGAATGATGGATTTTATGACTATTACCTTGCCTTAAGGGTGAGTAAAAATAAATTTCCGACCATAGTGGAAGTGACGAATGAACCACTATCATTTCCCTATGGTGGAATCTATCTCTATGGTGGTGAATTTTTCGACTTTCTATCTAAAAAATATGGCGAGGATAGATTTGCTCAATTCTTTAATATTTATGGTTCATATCCCTGGGCACCAATTTCAACCCTCTTTCCTTCTTTAGGACTGGACCGGGCAGTAGTGAGAGTATATGGAAAGAAGTTTCCCGGACTCTTTACTGAGTGGCGCAACTACAAAAGAGAGAAAACATTAGAAGAAGATTGTAATAGTGTGAGATTGACCACCGACGGCTGGTATATACATTCGCTCGTCAATCATAAAAACAGGGTATACTATGTGCGGGAAAAGCCACTCAAGGTTAATGGTTTTTCGTATAGGGTGTTGGTGCAATTGATGGAATATGACTTAAAGGAGAGGCAGGAAAGAGTTTTTGCCCCGATTGATAGTTGGTTGACAACAAAAATGAAATTGTATAATAAGGATCTGTATTTCTGTTCTGCCGAAATCAAACGCGCCCAAAATGTATCACGGAATGGATTCGGAATAACATCGGTATTGAAAAGAATAAATTTAGAAAGCAGAAAGTGTGAAACTTTGTTAAAGGATGATATTAGAACATTTTGCATCTTAAATGATTCGGCAATTTTCTACATTAAGAGCAAAAAGGCAGGATTCGGCTCCGAGATATGGCTGTTCACACAGAAAGCGAGAAAAAAAATATTTGAAGTTGAATATTTAATAAATGATATTGAAACAAATGGAAAATGGATTATCGTTTCTGCAAAGAGGCAATTTGAAAACACGGATTTATATCTTCTTGACCTAGAGACCGGTCGTTTCTGTTCAATGGTTAACTCCCCCTGGACCGAGGGGAATTTGTATTTTATTGGCGAAGACCTGCTTGGTTTTGTCGCAAACTATGATGGGAGGCATTATGCCTATGCGGTTGAGCTTAACAATCCTCAACAAATATTTCGTTTGACAGAAGGGGGATTTGTTAATTCTTTTGCCGTTCTGGATACAATGTTAATATTTAGTGGTTTGAATATAGATGGCTTTGATATTTATGAAACAAGGTGCAAGCCAGAATTGTATGATCTAAAAAACTATGAACCCGCACCAAAACCCGACTTTGGCTCACTAAATATTAAAACAAAAGATGGCAGTTATTTTGATATCACAAAGACCCTTTATCCCGCGGTCCGTCTCCCAATCTTTTTCCCTGTGGATTCTACTTTAAGAAGATGGCTTTACGGTGCATTCATTGCCGGTTCTGATGCCACCGGTGAGAATCTTTATCTTGGTTGGTTTGGCTATAACCAATTGTATAATCAACCTTTTTTGGCAACTTTCATTCAGTCCTATCTCTTCAGTCCACTTTCGGTTGGGTCCTATTATGTTTTTGATAAAAGCATTAGTATAACCTCCTATTATCCGATCTATCAGAGTCTGCACTATGGAATTTCAAATATCACCTTTGGGCTTTCGGCTAAATCATTTAAAAATTTTGCCCGTAGAGAAATTATTCCAGAAATTTCTTTTGTTGGAAACCTGCCGTATTCTACATATTTTGGAGGCCTATCCATTCCCTTAGAAAGGACATTTTTTAATTCACTAATAGACCGGACCTCCCTCCGGAGTGTCATTGGATTCAATAGAATCGCCTTTGGTGGCGAATTACGAGCGAACGCTAATGGTTTTTATGACCCTCAAAACCCTGATATTCCATCGGTCCCAATCCGTGGCTATGATTCTCTTTATGCCCCGAAGGCGGCAATATTCACTGCCGAATATTCCCATCCATTATGCAAATTGAGAAAAGGATTCTGGAATCCGAATATTTACTTTGAGGACCTCTTCTGGACAATCTTCTTTGATTACGCAATATTGCTTGGGAAAGACAATTGCTTCAGTTTCGGGATAGAACTCTCCTTAGAGACAAAGATGTGTTTTAATTTTCTACAATTATTACCCCAGATTGGCATTGCCATAAACAGGGATGGACAGATAAAGGTAATATTAGGTGGAGGAAATCTCAACCGCT
>CBFGJQ010000081.1:0-4919 GCA_965649095.1 Caldifarciminota bacterium
TGCGACCAACCACAGGAGCGCAATTTTCACAAGAATTAGAAATTGAACGCCAATCAGCCTACCCCAGAAATATTCATAAAAATGTGTTGAAGTTGATTGCACCATCTGAAGAATTCTTGTTCTCCTGTCAAGATTGACAAGCGCCAAAGTATAAGATAAAACAAAAAAAGATTGCATAACAATAAGTCCCGGGATAAAGAAGTGCAGATACAGAACATTTTTATTACCCAATGATACAGGTGGTATCACCTTAGAAAATAATAAACCGAAAAATAATAAGTAAAACAAGGGGGACGTAAAATTTGAAATTAACCAATAAATTTTTGTATAATGAAGTTTGAATTCACGCCATATTATTGCCCACATTTTGCACTCCTAATTTATTGAATACATCATTCAAGCTGGGTTGCTGAATTTCTAAAGATTTGACTTTGTATTTTATAGCTAATAAATTAATAACCGATATAACTTCTTCATTTATTTCTTTTGACACCAATTCAACATTACTTTTTCCTTTAAATATGGCAGAAATACTTGATTGCCTCAGATAATCATTAATCATATCTTCGTCAATAGGATTTTCAAGAATAATTTGAATCTTGATTTCTTCAATCATATTTTTCAAGCGTGTGGGTGTATCAATTGCAACTATTTTTCCATTAAAAATAAAAGCAATTCTATCGCTCATAATCTCTGCTTCATTCAAATCGTGGGTATTCAAGAATATCGTCATTCCCTCCTTTTTCTTTTCTCTAAAATATTGCCACAATTTATTTTTCATGAGAATATCTATACCTGAGGTAGGCTCATCCATGAATATAATCTCACTTGGTTTCAAAAAAGATCGGGCAATCATCAACCTTTGTTGCTCTCCACCTGAACAATGCAAAACCATCTGATTCTTTATTTTTTCAATTTCAAATATATTCAAAACTTCATTGATCCGTTTTCGGAGTTCTCGGTTTTTTATTTTCTGCAACATACCATAGAATAGTAAATTTTCCTCAACAGTCAAGAATGGATCTAAGCTAGGATTTTGTGGTATTATATTTATCAATCCCTTAAGTGCTGATGGTTTCTGTAAAACATCTATTTTTGATACAATGACACTCCCTAAATTGGCGTTCAAAAATCCTGTTATAATCTTGAGGGTTGTTGTTTTACCGGCCCCATTGGGCCCTAAAAGACAAAAGCACTCACCACGTTGAACTGTAAAATCGATTCCCTGAAGCACCTCTCTATCGCCATATTTTTTGTGTAAATTTTCTACTTTTATTATTTCACTCACATAATCCTTTCGCCTCTCGGTGCTTTGGGACACCTTGGGTCTGGCATCCAGTAGTTATTGTATGCTTGCAGAGTGTTACGAATACACCGGCCAATTTTGCTATTACATTCTTCAAATTTTTCACAAGCGTAACAAATATTATTCCGAAAATATTCTCTTTTAGGATACAAGATTTCTGAAAATTGTGGGTCATTCCAGACTTCATATAGAGAACTATTTTTAAGATCCCCCCAACGAAACGGACTATTAATGGGGAGCTGTTCACATATAGACAATTTTCCATCCGGATATATAACGCACCCGTAAAATAGACCGCCACATCTTGGACGGTCGAAAAAGCTTTTCTCTTTTTCTTCGTAAGACAATAACCCTGGGTCGCGTACGCCACTATAATAAACAGGGTTTCCCCTTGCTTTGTAATCTGCAATGAGTTCTATCAATTTAAGTACCTTATAGTTGTCAGGGTAAAGAGAATCGCAATGGTTAAAAATACTCTTGCCATATTGAGCGATACCAATACGATTGACACCTAAATCAATCAATCGTTCTATTATTTTTGGAATCTCGTCAATATTTAAGGAAGTTACCACGGTATTTGAATTTACTTTAATCCCGCGCTTTTTCAAATATCCAATGGACTGTAGTATTTTCAGACCGTGGTCAAACTGGCCATTAATTGTAAAGCATCTATTTGAGTCTAATGAGTCTATAGAGAGTTGAATTAAATTCAATCCAGTGGAGGCAAGCATATCTGCTTTGTTTTCATCAATAAAAGACTTGGTCGACAAATATACACCTATGTTGTTTTTGCACAAAAGCGCTAGTATTTCACAAATTGGGGGATATAACAGAGGATCACCGCCACTAAACTGCACATCATTGACCTGCAGAGATATCATTTCTTGAGCCAATTCAATTATTCTTTTGGTGCTTAAACAGTGCTTTTCTTCAAAAAAGGGCCTTTCGTTATAACAGTATATACAGTCGCAGGAACAACGTTCAGTTAAATGCCAAACTATCTCTAAAGGGCGAGATAATCTTGGAGTCTCAAATCTTATCTCCGATTTTGGGAGAATAAATTCCTCAGGGTTGTAGCGTTTGTATTCTTTTTTGGGAAATTCACTCTCTTTAAGGACAATGATTTTTTTCTTAATGAAATCATCAATAATATTGTCTAACATCTTAAGTTGCTGATCGTCAACTTCAAATAAATATTTTGCCTCATTATAAATCCTCTTCATTGTGCTATTACCATCGAATAGCGTAAGAATTATTGCTTGACTCGGATGCAAAAGTTCTACACCTTCAACTCCTTGTACGTCATTAACACGATATAAGCATATATTATTTCTCTCTTTTCTTAAACGATAACTCTCACTAATAATATATTTCTCACCACTCATAATATATTTCTCACCACTCATGCTCATAGCTCATATTTTTTAGAAGCGCACCCTCTGCTTTTTGTATCAGAGGGCGCGCTTTCATCAGTATTTAGTTCGCAAGAATACCACCGGGCGTGCAACAAATGCAGTGTCCGCATATTCCGCCTATGTTGGAAGCAGTTGCTCCGTCACTAATTGTCAGACCCGCTTGCTGGATTTTTTCTTTTAGATGTGTCATTTTACTCACCCCCTTTCATCCCGCATTTTGCGGAATATTGGAGGGAGAGAAAATATTTTATGGCTCTATATTTTTTCGTTCTTCTCTCCCAATTCTATAAAAATTTTCCTCAAATTCAAGACTTTTATCGTCCTTTTCAATTTTTGCAAACGGGACCGAAGTCCCTACTCCAGAAAGATTTCGCCTTTCTGGTCTATCACGTCTTTTTAGGCTGTTTAGTTCATCTCTTTCCATTCTTTCTGCCCTTTCTCGTTTCACAGTTCATGGTAAACGTTCCACGAACCATCTCCCTATTCACCCTTATTAACCCCCACCTTAATCCTCTTCCTCAAAAAGAGAGGGAAGGGTGAGGGTGTAGCCCTTTTATTGCCTTTTTATACCTTCTTGAGCTATCTAAAGATTTATATGCAAAAAGCGTGCCAGCGCCAAAGTGTTGAAATTTCAAGACTTTAAAATTTTTTACTGACACCCGATGTCAGTGGTTTTTCCCCATTTTACTACAAAATCCCAGAAATCTCCTGAAATTTCATCACCTTCTCCACTGACATTTAATGTCAGTGCTTTGACATAAAATGTCAGTAAACCTATTTTTTTGTCATTTTTTCAAAGTAAATCCTAAAAACCTATGAAATCTCAAGGTTTTGGTGTAAAAACTTTGTCAATCTTTGATAATTTCCTGCAAAAGTCAACATTTTCAGGCAGGCAGAAAATGTTGACTTTTGTTTAATCTATTCTTGGTTTTTACTTTCTTTTATCAATCTTAAATACCGGTAAAGTTGGCGCTCAGAGAGATTGAGTAAAGAACAGGTCTTTTTGATCTCCCTTTTATTGGCAACAAAACATTCGTATATTAATTTCGCCTTATATTGTTTGACCTTTTCCTCTATTGAAACAGGTTCAGGAGATACCAATCCCAAATCCTCAACATCGATATATTCTTTCCGACAGGTTAAAAATGCCTGTTTCAAGATTCCCTCAAGTTCGCGCACATTGCCCGGAAAGTCATAATTCATTAAACATTCCTTTGCCCTCTCAGTCAGGCCTCCAGTGAAGCCTTTGTGGTTGTTTCTTATCTTTAGGAGTAGATGGTTAATCAAATCTGGAATCTCCCCTTTACGCTCGCGCAGGGGCGGAATTTTTATAAGGGGCAAATGTATTCTGTAGTATAAATCTTCTCTGAATTTACCCTCTTTTACAAGTTCCTCAAGATTCTTATTTGTTGCAAAGATAAATCGGACATTTATTGCCCTCGCCTCATTACTACCCAAAGGAATTACTCTTTTATCTTCCAGCACCCGCAAGAGTTTTGCCTGAGCCTCCATAGGTAATTCAGCAATCTCATCAAAGAAGAGTGTCCCGTTATTCGCATATTCAATCTTTCCCTGCTTATCATATCGTGCGTCAGTGAATGCCCCCTTCTTATAACCGAAAAGCTCGGATTCAAATAAAGTCGGAGGTATTGCTGCACAATTTACCACGACAAATCGCTCATCAGCCCGCGCACTTGAATTATGAATTGCCGAGGCAAGCAACTCCTTGCCCGTGCCACTCTCACCAATGAGTAAGATATTGGTATCCTGCCTGGCGAGCCGCTGTGCCTTTGCTTTTATCTCCTCTATTCCAATTATATCATCAAATGTATAATTTGCTCCGAATGAATGTATTTCTTTTCTATCTCTTATCTCGACCATAATCGGCTCAAAGATAAACAAAAATTTATCATTGTATTCTCTACGTATTACCAGAAAACTTCTGTCCAATCGTTCTGATTCAAAGATCTCATTTACTATCATTCCTGGTCTTAAAATCTCTTGCTCAAAGATATTAAGAATGTTTTCTCCTGATACAACCTTTAAAAGGTTCATCGCCTTGGAACTCAGCCATTGGATATAACCGTCGTCTTTTGTTACCACCGCGATAATATTAAGGGTATTTACCAGAGAGACTAAGAAATCGTATTCAATCAGTTTTTTGTATTCTTCCTCAATCAATTTCGCAAGAATCTGCA
>CBFGJQ010000082.1:0-4905 GCA_965649095.1 Caldifarciminota bacterium
CATAGCAGTGATAACCTCGCTTCAGGGTGATGTTAAGATTTATCACAATAATAATAAGGGATGCACAAATGCAATCCTTGAAGAAGGACTTTTTTTAGATGATAGCCTGATAACCGATGAAAATTCAGAGGTTACGATTTTATATAGCGATGGCAAGATTGCTTCGTTCGGTCCAAATATTAGGATAAAAATATCATCATCAATTGACACCACCCAGAGGGGTAGCAATCAAAAAGAAGTGGGTGGAATTACCCCAACCCTTTCGCCTCTTTTTGCCTTCAGTGCAACAGGAGAAAGGACCGGTATTAAAATTCTTGTGCGGGGCGAAGAGGATAGCCTTGCCTTGAATATATATGAACCTGGTAACACTGCCCTGGGCAATAATAAACCAGATATGATATGGAGAAGATTCCCGAATGCCCAAAGTTATGATATTATAATCCAGAGGATGGGGAATATAATCTGGCATAAGACCACAAGCGATACATTCTTAAAATATCCTGAAGATGCACCTGAACTTACCCCGGGCTCTTATCTTTTAAAGGTCGTTGCTATCAAGGGTAATGATACCCTTAATTCTGCGGAACGATTCTTTAAGGTTTTAAAATCAGAGACATTTTTCGATATCATAAATGCAATTGATAATATCAAAAGACAAAGCCTGATTCCTTTACGCTCCATTATCTGAGTGCCCGGATTTATGAAGAGAATGGATTGATTCTTGATGCAATAAAAGAGTATAAAATTCTTCTCGGAATTAAACCGAACGAACCGCTAATCCATCGCTCGCTCTCCATACTTTACAATAAATATGGCCTTGTTGAACTCGGCAATAAACACCTTGACCGTTATGAGGAGTTGAGAGGGGAGAAGAAGTGAAAAAGGCAATTTTTCTGATATTTTTTTCCGTAGGATTCTTTTTCTTCTCCAGTTCTAAAGCCTATGAGATTGATTCCAAAATTAAAATCGCCGATTCACTATTCTATGCAGAGAACTTTTTAAGGGCAGAGAGTCTTTATAAAGATATATTGAATACCACCCAGAATATTATTGACAAAGGAGTTTGCCTTAAAGGGCTTGGCAATATTGCCCTCTCCTTTGGTGACTTAAGCCTTGCAAGAGATTATTATGATCAAGCCCTAAAAATTTTTAAAGAAAATGAATACTATCCCGGGCAGGTAAAGATTTATCTAAATCTTGGTTCTATCTATTTTTATCAGGGAGACCTTAAAGAGGCCGAGAATTTTTTAAAAGATGCATTAAAAAGCGAAGAACAGATAAAAGAAAAGACACAGGACGATTTGCTGGACGAAATAACTCTACGGTTGATGCTGGCAAGGATTGCCTTAACAAAAGATGAGTATAAAAATTCACTAAATAACCTTTTATCGGCAATAGGTAAAGCAAGATCAATAGATTATAAAAAGGGCATCATTGAAGGTTATTATTTTCTCGGAAGTTTTTATATCCAGAATGTAGAAACTGATAGTGCCTTGAAATATTTCAATCAGTCCTGTTCCCTAGCACTGGTGATGGGTTATAATAAGAGCGCCTCAGATGCCTATCGGGAGATGGGTAATATCCACAGAAAACTTGGTGAATATGATATTGCCTATGAAAACCTATTAAAATCCCTAAACCTGCTAATCAGTGTTAAACAGGAAAAAGAAATGGCACTGGGAGAGGGTGAGTTATTGAACAACATCGGTTCCCTTTATCTTGATATGGGAAAGTATCATTCCGCCTTAGAAAAATTTCTATCTGCATTAGAAATTTTCCAAAAAACTGGCAACATATCATGGCAGATTGAGGCACTACAGAATATTGGATACTCATATATTCTATTATCCTCCACTGACAGTGCTTATTTTGATTCCGCTTTATATTTCTATGATTTAACAAAGCCTTTGATTAAAGAAAAAAGGGATGAAGCAATCTTCTATAACAATTTAGGTATTCTTTATGAAAAGAAAAAAGAGTATAAACTTGCCAGGGATAATTATCAAAAGGCATTAGCCATATATAGAACCCTTCAGGATAGTATTGGACAGGCAAAGGTTTACTGTAATCTGGGGAACATCTCGGTTCTTATGGGTAATTATAAGATGGGAATAAAATCCTATCAGGATGGGTATAGTATAATTGAAGATATGAATCGGAAAGAGTGGCAGGCATCAATCCTATCTAACCTCGGTTTTGCCCAGCATAGGGCAGGGCTGATGGATGATGCGATCAGTTCCCTGACCAGGGCGGTTGGTATTATTGAAGACCTGAGGGGCAGAATTACAAGCCAGGAATTCCGTTCCGCATTCTTTGAAAATAAGATACAATTATATGAGGAGCTCATAAATCTTTATTATAAGAAAGGAAATACAAAAAAGGCATTTGAATATGCAGAAGGTGCAAAATCAAGGGCTTTCCTGGATTTACTATCAGGTGTTGATATCGCCCAAAAGGCAAATCTTGCCCCTGAAATTAAGACACTTATCCAGCAGGAGCAAGAACTGGAAAAGAAAATTGAATTTCTTACTGGTATGCCTGAACAGCAAGATGTAATGATAGAGCATAACAACATAATTAAAGAACTATTAGAAAAATTCCCTGATTATGCAATTATGAAAAGACTCCAATCCCTCTTAGATGATGAAACCGCAATTGTTGAATATTTTATGGGATTAGATAATCTCTATATCTTTGCTATTACCAATAAGAGATTGGGTATTAAAAAGATGGATATCAAACTCACCACTATTTCTGAAAAGATTGATATTTATCGTAAGGTGATTCGGCGCAGGGTAAATTATGAAGACGATGATCTTACCGAAGTCTCTTATTGGTTCTATTTGAATTTGATCGCCCCAATATTTTTAGAAATAAAAGATAAAAAGAGACTCTGTATAGTTCCTTATGGTATGCTCCACAACCTTCCTTTTGCTACAATTATAATAGATAAAGGTTCAAAAAGACTTCTTATTGATGATTATGATATATTCTATGCACCTTCTGCATCAGTCTACGAGATTGCCCATAATAAAAATAAATTGAGAAAAAGTAAATCTCTTATTTTTGCCAAATCTGATTTTTCAGACCATAAAGAATGGTTTGATTTGCCCTTGCCCGGAACGATTGCAGAAAAAGATTCTATCCTGAAATCCGGGGCACTGGTAAACCCCAAAGTTTTTTGTGACGGAGACAATTCACCAGCCCCGCCTTCAGAGACAAATGCAAAAAAATATCTCAAAGACTATGATATTATCCATTTTGCGACTCACGGAAAACTCGCCCCTGGTGATTCCGCACTTGATTCGAGGATAATCCTTTCTAAGGATGAAAAAAATGACGGTGAATTGAAGGTGCGGGAGATATTTAATATGGAACTGGATGCCTACCTCGTTACATTATCTGCCTGTGAAACCGGACAATTGCGTGGTTTCTCTGAAGGTGCATATATGGGCGATGAACTTACCGGCTTAAGTCGTGCCTTTATCTATGCCGGCACCCCATCGGTTATCGCCTCTTTATGGAAGGTTAGCGATGTATCAACTGCGCTATTAATGACGGAGTTTTATAAAAACTTAAGGGGTGAAGATAAAGCAAAGGCACTCTGTGATGCCCAGAGATGGTTGATGAAAAAAGAATATTTTGATAAACCATTCTTCTGGGCACCGTTTGTGGTTATTGGTGATTGGCGCTAATCCCAAGTATGAGCGCTTCAATCTGCCTCATTCGCGGATTAGGGAAAGAATAAAAAAAAGGAGGTAAAATGAAAGCCATAACCAAAATAATGGCAATCCTGTTGATTGCCGGACTCATCATCCCCGGGCTTGTCTATGCCCAGAAAGGAAAGGGTGCAGAGCAAAAGACAGGGTCATCTCCACTTACCGTGGAAAAATTGAAATACAAGAACATCCAGGACGAGTTTGACCCGACATATGATTTTCTTGCCCACATTGGCGAGATGATTGATAATGCCCGGCACCAGAAAGATGGTTTTGATTTGCTTGCTGCTGCGCAGTTAGTCCTCTTCGCTGAAAAATCTACCGGAAAGAAGAGTTCAGTTATCACTTCTGATGCATTGCTAAAAGAGGTTGGTGACCTTACAAAAGACCAAAAGAATGGAAAATTAGCAAAGGCACTCGCTGATCTTTACAATAGTATGGGTAATAAGGCAAATGCCGATGAATACACAAAACTTGCCAAGGAGTATGAGGCGCTTGCTGGTAGTACCAGGGGTTATTGCTGGGTGCGCGTGAATAATTATTCTTCTTGGACTGTTGATATTTACATTGATGGTTGGTATAAAGGAACACTCTCACCGGGATACTATTCCTATTTCAAGATCTGGGAAGGTTATACAAAGCTCTATGCCGAGGGCACATACACCGACTATTACTGGGGTCCGGTCTATCAGGACATCGCTGAGGACGAAACATTCACCTGGAATCTCTGGGATTAAGGAATAGAACCTATCCTCTCCCCGTCGTATAAAAGACGGGGAGAGGATAAAAGAGAAAGTGATATGATTATTTTATTTATTCTAATCTTTTTGGCACAAACGCAAGACATTGGTCCTGGCCCTGCCTTTATTGTTAAGGCAAGTGAAGACGCAGCAAGGCAGATTGAAGAACAAAATGGCGTCATAAATGACACAGTCTTGCTACAGCGTATTAAAGATGTTGCCCATAAGGTGATGTATGCATCAGATTTGAGGACGGTCTTTGAATGTAAAATTCTGAACAATGAAAATATAAATGCCTTTGCGCTGCCGGCGGGACCAATCTATATAACCTCAGGGATGCTTGTTTTTCTTGACTCTTTAAAGACAGAAGAGAGTCAGGCGATTCTTGCTGGTGTTTTAGGACACGAGATTGCCCACATTTGTTTGAGGCATTCAGTTGCTATGTT
>CBFGJQ010000083.1:0-4876 GCA_965649095.1 Caldifarciminota bacterium
CTGATTCAGACGCCAAATCAAAATTAAACCTGACGATGATTCAACTATACTATCAAGACCAAATCCAACCAGAGCAATGGAATTCGCAATGCTTCCAAAGGTGATTGACACAATGGCTTCAATGACATTATAACCAACCGTAAAATATTCAAGGCGAAGACCTTTTTTATATAGCCGTTCCATAATTAGTTATATTTGCTGTTGTCTCATTCTGATTAAAAATTAGCCCTCCCATCAGAGACCTACATATCTTGCATAAAGCATCTTTGCCTCTAAGGCATCCTTGGCGCCCTTGATTATTGCCCGACCATCAGAGAAGATGGTAATTTCATAATCCTTGACTCTCAGTCCCAGTAAATATGGGTTGACAAGGGTCTCGCCGACCCCCTTTAACCGGTTGCTAAGTTCAGCAATTGAGACCGCAAGCGGCTTTTCAGGGATGACTTGGAATCCATTTCTGCCGCACAGTGTAACTACCGGCTCGGTCTTTGCGCCTTTAAGAAATTCAAATTCCCTTCTTCCACAGGTTGGACAGTCAGGCCATTTCGGAACTTTAAAACGGAAGAACTTGACCGGCCAGAGATCAATACTCAGCAGGTCAGTTAAATAATCATCACGCCCAATGAGGATTTTTATTGCCTCAAGGCTCTGGATTGAGGCAATTGTCCCCACGATTGAACCAAGGATTCCGGCGGTCTCACAGGTCTCAATACCCCCTGGCCCGGGTTGGGAATGAACCAGACACTGAAGGCAGGGTCCGTTTTCAGGTACAATATTGAACAAAAGCGCTCTCGTTCCAAGACAGGCAGTATAAATCCAGGGGATACCATTTCTTATTGATACCTGATTGATGAGAAATCTGGTCTCCATATTATCGGTGCAATCACAGATTAAGTCTGTTTCCTTGACGAGCTCTTCAATATTGGTAGCGTTGGCATCGGAAATAATCCCCTCAATTGTAATCTCTGAATTCACCTTTTTTAATTTTTCTCGGACAGCCATCGCTTTGGGCATCCTTTTTCTTACATCTTCTTCATCAAAGATGAACTGCCGCTGAAGGTCTGTAATTTCTACAAAATCACGGTCAACAATTCTAATCTTGCCGACACCGGCTCGGGCTAAAAGATTAGAGGTCACGGAACCGAGTGCCCCGCATCCGATTATTGTAACACTGGAATTTAACAATCGTCTCTGACCATCCTTGCCAATTGGTGGAAATAGTATCTGGCGACTATACCTTTTCATTTATCCACCTGAAAGAATCTTTTGGGTAATAAGTTCATCCCCTTCATGAAGCAGGTCTTCGGGCAGCAGCACCACATTCTTTCGTACTACAAAAACCGTTTCCGGTAAACCGAGGTCTTTTACTTTCGCCCCATCTTTGATTGTTAATTCCTTACCATCAACCTTTACTTTCATAATTTTTTAAGAGCGCTAAGTGTTTATTGCATATCTTACCCGAGACCAGTTGGGAATGAATGACTTCTTCCTGCCAATGGGCATTAAAGAGGCGGCAATCTTTATCGGCGCAGAATGGTTCTTTAAAAAGGTGATAAAAGATTGCCTGCAGGACATACCCCTTCATCACCTCAGTTAATCTTGGGTCATCATAGTCAATAAACCTGCCCGCCAATTTCTCTTTGATAGTTTCCTCAGCCACATACAGGTTTGTAAATTTTCGTCGGAGACCGTAGTATTCCTTCGGTTTTGCCGGTGCTTCAACAATGCCGGTTGTAGAAATGAGGACTGGAAAGCCGAATAGAATAACCCGGCTATGGAAACGCCCATCCTCGCCAATGTCGCCAAAGAGTCTCTTCGTAAAAATAATGTGCAGAAAATTCAATTCTCTTTCGTCAGTGGGAATGAGTTTACGATAGATATTATGGAGACCAATACTATTATATAAGACAGCGCCCGAGATGAGGGTTTCTTTCTTTAGTATCCTTTTTTCGTATTCTATTTCCCCGGGGAGGATGGGTAATGGTTTGGGCCGGTATCTCGCCTCACTATATTCTCTTGTTAGAGTATCAATATCAGTTATTTTATGATGTTGAGTAAATTCCTGGCGCACCGTAATCGTCGCCTCGGGCAAGAGTTCGTGAAGATAATGAGAGAGCGATTCAATATTGAGTGTTTTTGCACTGGGTATTTCGTAGAGATAGATCTTAAGTGAGTTTTTCAAGGGCAACCTCGGCAACCCTTTTGCCTGACAAAAGCATTGCCCCGAATGTGGGACCCATCCTTGGTAAGCCATAAGTTGTTGATACCGCCATGCCACAGACTAAGAGCCCTGGATACACCTCTCCGGTATGTCCAATGATTGCATCCTCAGATTGTTCAACCCACATTGCCCCATAGCCCGGGACTTTAACTAAACCGCGCTCCTCGAGTTTCCTAACAACTACGGCGTCGTGCCCCGAGGAATCGATTACAAGTCTTGCCTCTATTCCTACTGGGTCAACACAGGTTATCTCCCTCGGCAGTGCCGAGACTGGTGTCCAATTTATCACCGCACCACCTACGCGATTTTCTTCCCTTATTATTACATCATCAAATTTTGCCATATTCAAAACCTTGACCCCAGCCTCACAGGTTGCGGCGATGAGTTTTGAACAGGCAAGGGGGCCGTCAGCGACGAAGAGCCCTTTGGTGAACTGGGTATAGGTAATACCAAGTTCATCAAGAAGATTCTGTGCCGGAGCTCGGAATGTCACTTTGTTCATTAAAAATCCACCAATCCAGAAACCGCCACCAAGATAATTATTTCTTTCAATTATCAATGTCCTCAGTTTTTTCTGGGCGAGGTATCGGCCAGCCATAAGCCCGGATGGCCCGGCACCAATAATAATTACATCGGATTCGGCGTACTCCTCAAAATCTTGGGCAAACCCCTTTAGGATTGCCCGGGTGATATCCTTTTCACCAATCTTTTCAAATAACATTTTATTGACCTCCTTTCACCCCTCTTTTATCTCTTCTTACTTTAAGGGGAAGCGACAGAGATTGGTGTTTCATATTTTCTCCAGTGCCTGGGCAATATCTTCAATCAGGTCTTCAACGTTTTCAATACCAACTGACATGCGAATCAACGTCTCAGAAAGGCCTATCTCTTTTCTTTCTTCTTCAGAGAGAGAGGTATGGGTCATTAGGGCGGGTAATTCAATTAATGATTCTACGCCACCCAGGCTTTCGGCAAGGGCAAAGATTTTTAGATTCTCTACCAATGTCTTAGCTTCGGTAATTCTGCCTTTTATCTCAAAAGACAGCATCCCACCAAATCCTGACATCTGTTTTTTAGCCAAATTATGTTGAGGGTGACTTTCCAACCCCGGGTAGATTACTTTGTTTACTTTTGGATGCGATTCTAAGTATTCGGCAATCCTCATTGCATTTCGCTCATGTTCCTTCATCCTTATTGCCAATGTCTTTATTCCCCTTAAGACTAAAAAACTATCAAAGGGCGAGAGTATTGCACCAGTAGCATTCTGATTGAATTTTAATTTATTATAAATTTCTTCGTCAGCGAGCATTATTGCGCCACCAACGGAATCACTATGGCCATTCAGATACTTTGTTGTGCTGTGGACGATGATATCTGCCCCCAATTGGAGCGGCTTTTGAAAGTATGGTGTGGCGAATGTATTATCCACAACTACCAATATATTATTTTCTTTTGCAATCTTGGCGATTGTCTTGATATCACAAATTTTCATCAAAGGATTGGTCGGGGTCTCTAACCAGATTAGTTTAGTATTACTTTTTATTGCTTTTTTAATATTTTCTGTATTAACTGCATCAACATAACTAAAATCAACCTGGAAGTTTTGGTTAAAGACTTTGTTGAACAACCTTCTTGTGCCGCCGTATAAATCATCAAAGGCAATAACATGGTCACCAGATTTCAGTAATGTCAAACATAGAACTGTTTCCGCGGCCATACCGGATGAGAATGCCAAACCAAATTTTGCATCTTCTAATGCCGCCAATCTTTTTTCCAGCGCATCCCTGGTTGGATTTGCGGTCCTTGAATATTCATAGCCAGCGGTTGGTTTATCTACCTCTTTTCTGGCAAATGTTGATGAAAGGTGAATAGGTATTACAACATCGCCACTGCCGCCTTCTTTTAAGTTTGGTTCTTCGCCAATATGAATCGCCTTTGTCTCAAACTCCATTTTGCCCCCTAAATAAATCCTTTTGTTCTCATCCAATCATCATTATAAATTTTACTCAAATAATTATGTCCGGTATCCGGGAGGATAACCACTACCACTTTATCAGGGTCAAGTTTTTCAGCGACTTTTAGGGCCGCATAAACCGCTGCCCCACTTGAACCACCGGCAAAAATTCCCTCTTCTTTAACAAGACGCCTTGCCGTCAGAAAGGCGTCTTTATCACTCACCTGAATTATCTCATCTATCACCTCAAAGTGCATTGTCTCGCATAACATATCCTCACCAATCCCTTCAACCATATATACTTTTGGCTCAGTGAGTTTTTTATATCTGAACCAATCGTGATATACTGAGCCGATCGGATCTACACCGATAATTTTGATATCAGGATTTTTCTCTTTCAAAAACTTTCCCACACCAGAGATTGTTCCCCCTGTCCCAGCACCAGCAATAAAGTAGTCAATCCTACCATCGGTCTGTTCCCAGATTTCCGGGCCGGTCATGGTATAATGGGCTTCAACATTATCTTGATTATGATACTGATTCACCAGATAGGCATTGGGTTTTTCTCGGGCAATTCTTTTTGCTACTTCATAATAACTTTCAGGTGAATCTGGCGGCACATCAGTCGGGCAGACAATCACTTCAGCACCATAAGCCTTCAAGAGGTTGATCTTTTCTAAGCTCATCTTATCCGGAATTGT
>CBFGJQ010000084.1:0-4873 GCA_965649095.1 Caldifarciminota bacterium
GCAGAATCACAATGTCCAAAGGACTTTAGGGGTTTCAGGGGCTTTAGCCCCTGATGATATGTTCTTGGCTGGTCAAATTTTGAACAATCTGGTCAATGGCTGACCATCTAACCCGATAACCTTCAAACTGATAATAAACAAATCTATGAAATTTCAGAGGAAAATTAAAAGATAGGGAGCATATATTGGGCACGATTTTTGCATTATCAATTAAATGGAAAGGAGGTATCATGATGTTAAGGAAAATTTGGTTGATGATATGTCTCTTTTCAATCATACCCCTTCAATCCTCTGGGCAGTGGCTTTTAAAGACGGTTTATTTACCCGATTCCCTCTGCGGTGGCCACGGGCCGGGACGCCTTGTTTACAATCCGCAGAACAATAAAATCTACGTAGGGAATGTGCGCGGGAATGTAGTTAATGTAATTGATGGGGCAATAAACCAAAAGATTGCCAGAGTCCCCATCGGTGGCAGTTGTTCGGATTTTTGTTATAACTCTGTAAATAATAAAATCTATTCTGCACATTCTGATAGTGATAAAGTTACTGTCATTGACGGTGCGTCCAATAATGTTATTGCTACCATTCCTGTTGGTGATTATCCGGGTGCCTTGTGTTACAACCCGACAAACAATAAAGTTTACTGCGCCAATTTTTTGAGTGCAACCATCACAGTTATTGATGGTGCAACAGACAATATAATAACAACCATCGCACTCCCTTCATCTGGCCTTTCTGAAAATATGGTCTATAATCCTGTTAATAATTGTATCTATTGTGGAAATGGCCACTATATTACTGTAATTGACGGACAAAGTAATGGTATAATAAAGAATGTGTTTCTCGGAACTGCAACAACATTCGCGTTGGTTTATTCTACCGGAAATAATAAAATCTACGCATCAAGCCATTTGACTGATGAGGTTGCGGTTATTGATTGTGCAACCAATAATGTGATAAAATTCATCGCTGTTGGCGATTACCCCCGGTGGCTGTGTTATAATTCCAATTACAACAAGGTCTACTGCGCTAATTACAATGGAAATAGCATTACAGTTATCAATTCCAATACCGATGAGGTAATCGCAACCATTTCTAACATCTACTCTCCCGGCTACCTTTGCTGCAATCCAGTGGACAACAAAATATATTGTAGCAGATATAGTTATGTTACTATCATTAACTGTGCAACAGACACCAAAATTAAGGATGTATATTATGCTTATAGTTCTGCGTTTAAGGGGTTAGCATATAACTCCTTAAATAACCAACTATATGGCGCTGATTATGGAAATGATTATGTAATTGCAATTGATGGAGCAATGGATACCATAAGTGCGTTAATCCCTACCGGAGGATACCCCCTTGCAGTGACATACAATTCAACAAACAACAAGGTCTACACTGCTAATAGCGCCAACAATAGTATCAGTGTAATTGATGGAGCCACCAGCAACATAATCACTAATATTTCGGTCGGGACATGGCCTACAGCATATTGGCCTTTTGCCTTGGTTTATAACTATTTGAATAATAAGATTTATTGTTCCAACGGCAAGGCGATGCGCATCAGCGTCATTGACGGTTCCAGCGATACTATAATCAAAACGATTTCACTCAACACAGGCACCACCAATTATCCGTATGCATTAGAATTTAATCCTACCAATAATAAAGTTTATTGTGCACAGACAGAGGCTAGCCGTGTGACCGTGATTAATTGTGCTACCGATGATACCATCAAATCTATTTATACCAGCGGTGGGCCCGGGGTTTTCTGTTATAATTCAACAAACAATAAGATTTACTGCGGAACCGCCTCTGATATTGCTGTAATTGATGGCGCCAATGACAACATTATTACCACTCTTCCCTGGACTTGGGTGCGGGATATGTGTTATAATAATGTAAATAATAAGGTCTATATTTTAAGAGACAAAGCCGACAGCGCGGTTATTGTCCTAAATGGTGCTACCGATGCTATTGACACAGTTATCCCATTACCGTCTCCTTTACCAAGTGGCATCTGTTATAATCCAAAAAACAATAAATTCTATTGTGGATTTTATGATAGCGTCGCCATATTTAATGCATTAACAAACAATTTAATTACAAAAGTGAAGGTGGGGGCAGGTTTTCATAACTTGCTGTATAATTTCGCCGGCAATAAAGTATACTGCGCAAACGATGACGCTAACACTGTAACTGTAATTGACGGCTCTACCAATAGCGTAATTACAACTATACCTGTAGGGGTTAGTCCGTTGCCTATGACCATCAACCCTTTACAAAATCGCATCTATGTAGTAAATAGATACAGCTCAAGCATTTCCGTAATTCAGGACCCGGATATTGGAATTGAAGAGACTGCGAGAAGTTATGGAATTGCCAAAAGAGAAAACCAGGAGGTAGAAGTATATCCTAACCCGGTTAGAAATCTTATGAAATTTAAGCTCCCGGCGATGGAGATAGAAAGTAAGGAAGATAATAGATTATCAATTGAAATTTATGATGCCTGTGGAAGATTGGTGAAAAAATCGTTAATTGCCGCTGGAGAACAATTGGCATTATCCAAGGAAATGAATCCAGGCATTAAATTTTTGAAAATCAAGATTGAAAGCAAGGAATACTGGAAGAAAATAGTAGTTCTGGGCGACAAATAGGCTTGTTATTTTTCAGACAGCGACATCTTCTTGATTATCTTCTTTAAGGTATTACGGCTCATCTTCAACTCGCGAGCAGTCTTTGAGATATTGCCGTTATTTCGGCGCAGAACCTCTGAGATTTGTTGGAATTCTATTTTTTCCCTTAATCCTCTTATACCGGGGGAAGATGTTAGAAATTCATTGGGGAATTCAAAATCCTCAATAGTAAGATATTCATTTGTGCTTATTATTACTGCCCTCTCAATACGATAAATCAACTCGCGAATATTCCCTGGCCAGCTATAACTCAACATCTTTCTAATCAAGGAATCGGTAAAGCCCTTAAAATTCTTTGAATATTTTTTGTTAAAGTACTGCAGATACTGCTCTGCAATTACCGGAATGTCTTCAGGATGGTCTCTCAAGGGGGGTATGAAAATATTAGCAACATTCAGCCGATAAAAAAGGTCCTCGCGGAATTTCTTTTTGGCTATCTCCGCCTGGAGGTCTCTATTGGATGCGGCTATTATTCTAACATCACATTTAATGCTCTTTTCGCGACCAATTTTTTCAATCTCCTTTGTTTCAATTACCCGCAAAAGCTTTGCCTGTAATGAAAACGGTAATTCGCAGATTTCATCTAAGAAAATGGTCCCACCATTTGCCAGCTCGAACATACCCTTCTTCTCTTTATATGCACCAGTAAACGCACCCTTTGCATATCCAAAGAGTTCCGATTCTAATAATGTCTCAGGGATTGCTCCACAATTCACTACCACAAATGGCTTCCCGCGGCGGTGACTCATATTATGGATATATCTGGTTATTATCTCCTTTCCCACGCCGGTTTCACCCGTAATCAGAATATTAACATCCGTTTTGGCAAATCGCTCGGCTAGGCTAAGAATCTTGTTCATTATCTGTGATTTGGCGATTATCCCGGGCTCTGGTTCAATATCTTCTTTTTTGGCAAACACCGTCACGCAATTTCCGCCTTTCTTTTTCGATTGATAGAGGGCATTATCTGCCTCCATTATAACTGTTGTAATATCTTTTACACCTCCCCTGCTAATGGTAGAAACTCCAATCGAGAGGGTTAGCTGAATTTTGTCAGCGCCTATAAAAAATGGACGCTCCTGTATTTTCTCAATTAGCCTCCTGGCTGTCAGATAGGCCCGTTCTGAGTCTGTCTCGGGCATAAGAACTGCAAACTCATCGCCTCCGTATCGGGTGATGATATCTACCTTTCTTAAGCTTTCTTTCAGAATATCAGCAACCTGACGGAGCACTTTGTTGCCTATAATATGCCCATAAATATCATTGATTGACTTAAAGCCATCTATATCTATCATCATTAGAGAAGAATCTTCAATAACTCTGCCCGCATATCGAGATAATTTCTCAATTTCTTCACCTAAACGAAGGCAAAGGTAATTATAATTATATAACTCGGTAAGAGAATCCTTGATTGTCATATTATAGAGGTAACTATTTTCCAGAGCAATACTAGCCTGGGCGGCAAAGGTTTCAAGGATTTGTCTCTCCAATTGAGTAAAAGATGTGACCGGCGATTTAGAATCAACATAGATAAGACCGAAGAAGTGCTCTTTAACAAAGAGAGGAACGCACATAACCATCCTTAAACCGAATTTAATGATACTTTCCTTAATGCGAAAAGTTTCATCTGTATAAACATCTGTCAAGAATATAGATTTCTTGGTTTCAGCGACCCGATTTACTATACTTCGACTGAATTGAAATTCTTTCGAATCAATAGTCTCTCTAGTGACATTCCGAACAAACTTAACTTCTGGGTTTCCATTTCTATCAAATAGTATTAAAAAACCTCTTTCTGCCCTGGTAAGTTTTATTGCCGCATCAATTATTGTTTCAAATAGTTTATCTAAATCACCTATTTTATTGATCGTACTGACCAATGATAAGAGCTCGCGCAGATAACGGCTTTCAAGGGTGGTTTTATCCGTGGCTTTTTTGGAATCCGCAATACTTTCCAGTTTGGTTGCCTTCTTTAAATATTTCTTGATAACCCCACTATTACCTACCATAGTAAATTATATAAAATTTACAAAAAATGTCAATAGGTGATTGCAAACGGAAAGGGACCTTATATTGATAGCCTTTAAAAAGAACTCAAGATATTCAGGGGGATACCCCCTGAAAACCCCCGCTGTCTAATGTTCTTAAGAGATACGCCGATACCCAATTTC
>CBFGJQ010000085.1:0-4792 GCA_965649095.1 Caldifarciminota bacterium
ATTTACCGCCCTACTCGCCGGATTTTAATCCTAATGAAGAGGTGTGGAATCATTTAAAAAATGGTGAATTAAAAGGACATCAAGCACACACAAAGGAAGAAATTAAAATGCTCGCCCGCGAAAAACTTAACTATATGGCGAGCAATCCAAAATTATTACAGGGGATTTTTTTTTAGATCTTATGTTGCAAATTTTATGAATTGAGCTATACATTTTTAAATAAAATTTTTGAACTCCACCCTCCGCTTACTGAAAATTCTACCATTAAAGCCTTTAAGTCCAGAATAAATTGCAGGGTTTCAAGACATGGTATCCACCCTAAGAGAATATTCGGGGTTGAAAAGTAAGACGATTTATTAATAACTTATAACATTTGATGATTTCAAAATTTTGAAATCTTGAAATTCAGGATTGTAGTAAAGCTTTTATTTCTTGATACTTTCGCTGTCTGGGTGATGATTAAAATGTAGTATAATTTTTTCTATTTTGGCACTTTGACAATTGTCAAATCATCAAAGTGAAGGCTCAAAAGAGGTTAACCAAAGGAGGAGATTTATTATCCGGATTAACGTAGCATCAAATAGGCAATGCCCCAATAAATACCTGTCCCAATAATATCGGCGAGGGTAGTAATTAGCAGTTTGCTGGCGGTCGCTGGGTCCTTTTTAGATTTCGTAAAGATAAAAAGGAATTTGTTATCCATTTGAATTTTGAGATAAGTGTTGCTAACGTCCGAACGGTTCTACCATTAACCTCAGTAATATGCAACCTTTTTTCTGAAATAGTTTGATTGACCTATTATGATTTTAAAATCTTATTCCCTCCTTACAGTTTCACCCGATAGCGGTCCTTCAGTTCCGCCTTCTTCCCTTTATTCCAGCCTGATACCTTACTGAAATAACCGGTTACCCTTGTAATGTGGTCAATATTTTGACCTCCACAGAATGGACAGGAATCTCTTAGCCCCCGTGCAGTCTTGAAGCAAGTATTACAGGTAGTAAACTCCGGGGAGAATGCAATCTGGGCATTCCGCGAAAATCTGAATGTCTTAGTTACAAAATTTGCGATGGATTCCCTAGGTGGCTGGGACTCACCAAGCCAGATATGGGTTAATGCACCCGCCTCAATTAAATCGTGAAATTTTCCCTCTAATCTAACACGCTCAATCGGGTCAATCGGTTCTCCAACATTTAAATAAGTGGAGTTTGTGTAGTAAACGGAATTCGTTTTGATATCACCTTTTACTACACTCTTTGCATCATTGGTGTGGTGTTCAAGGTCTAATCGGGCAAGGCGATGAGCCGCCGATTCAGCCGGTGTCTGCTCCATAACAAAGCGCATATTATGTCTTTTTGCCATTTCCTTCACCTTTAAATAAAGATAGGCAAGAACTTTAAGCCCAAATCTTAATGCCTCTTCACTCTGATGCATCTCTTTACCGGTATGGAATTGAACGAGTTCATTCAGTCCTAAAAGTCCAATGAGGTAGGTTGCCCGCTGTAATCTTAAATAGGGCTCGCCGTCCAATTCCATCGTCAATAGTGCTAAAGGACCTTCATTTTTAAGATTTATGAGTTTCTCAATAAATGCCTTCTTCTGAATATGTGCCATAACTGCATAATTTAGCAGTTCATCAAGTTTCTTGAATAAGATTTCATTATCTCCTCTGGCAAAGTATGCAGCGCGGGGTAGATTCAAAGTGACATTTTGCAATGCGGTGTAGCGCATCTTCCACGGTGTCCGGGCATCGGTGAGGTCCGATTCCTCCAATTTGAAAGAAAGCCGACAGCATTCTGATATCTTTGCAGTCTCACCACGGTCAAAGACATAATAGGTATTGCCCCTTTTTGATGAAACCTCTGCAATATGGTTTAAGAAGGATTCATAACCTTCGGTTCGGAAAAACTCCTCAGTCAAATGGACTAATGGTTTGGGGAAGAAAAAGGGGCGCCCGGTTCCATCTCCATCAAGATAGACATCAAATAATGCCCAAGCAAATTTTTGTGTCTCGTTGAGATATTCACCGTATTTCTTTCCAGTATATTGGCCACCGGGGCCGATTGCCTCAACATCTCTAAAGTGTTTTGGTATTTCCCAGTAGATGTTCAAATCAGAAAATATTGCCTGCCCGCCACGGGCAACCGATTGCTGGGAATACTCAAAGACCATCATCTGGGCAATCTGGTGGATTTCTTTATCTGACAGGCCGGTCAAGAATGGAGCAAAGAAGATATTTACTGCATCCCAGCCTATTGCCCCTGCAAAATGCCCCTGGAGCGCCGCCGAGAACTTTACCATATGGGCAAGGAGGGTATCAGGATGCCTTGCCGGCTTGGCGATTGAAAGGGCATTGGGTAGATTCAAACCAAATTTCTTTACATATTCTAAGGATTGCCCAGAACAATAGGGACGGTCTCCAAAACCCAAATCATGAAGATGAATGTCGCCCCGGACATGGGCATCAGCGACCTCTCTGCTAAAGACCTCAGAGAGCATATACTGCTTCTTTATCGTTTCGGCAAGGGTCATATTCGTGGCTTCTGGATTATGGGGAATATTTGCATTCTCACGGTTCGCAAAAAGAATAATCTTTTCTGCATCATAGAGGGGGACACCCAATCGGGTATGCCTTAAACGGGCATACTCAAGTCCGTGCTCAATAAGTTTCATATTCACAATCTCACGGATAAGAGAAGAGGATATCAATTTAACATCCGAATTTAAAATAGTATCTTCCGTCTCCCGGGCAATCTTTTCGGCGGTACTTCTATCAATGTTTGTCTCATTTATTAATGCGTTTACAATCCTGTGGCGGTCCCACGAGACAAAGTCATCATCCGAGGTTCGAACAAAAAGGGCGTAGTCGGTCGTCTCCCTCTCCTCGGGTCTCTTTTCCAATAACTTTTTCTTTCTCAGGATTTCCCGTTGTTTTCTATATAAGATAAATGCCTTTGCTGTCCGGGCATTGCCATTTTCAATCAGAACTTTCTCTACCGCATCCTGAATCTCCTCCACTGTGGGTGGCTTCTCCCCTTTTAAGGTATATAAAAATAGCACCACCTCGTCGGCAAGTGCTTCAGCGATCTTTCTATTTTCACCGCCTACCGCCTTGGCTGCCTTAAAGATTGCATTTGTAATCTTTGATTTATCAAACGGCACTAATTTGCCATCCCTTTTTATAACATATTGAAAAATTTTTTCACCCGCGATTGTCTCATCAATTCCAATCCTCAATGCCTTTTCTTCCATTTTCTCTCCTTTTTTAATTGCTGCAACTCGGTCAGGAAGTTATCAATATTTTTGAACTTCCGATAGACTGATGCAAAGCGGACATAACTGACCTCGTCGATTTTAAACAATCTTTCCAAGACCATCTGACCGAGTTCAGATGATTTGATCTCGGTCTGGTAACGGTCTGATAGGACATCTTCAATCTCATTGACGATTCTTTCAATCTTTTCTACCGAAACCGGCCTCTTGCGACAGGCAAGTGCTATCCCACCCAATAATTTTGAACGATCATAAGGTTCCCTTGTTCCATCCCTTTTAATCACCACCAGGGGCATCCTTTCTACTGTCTCATAGGTGGTAAATCTAAAGTGACACCTGCCGCACTCCCGACGCCTTCTGATGACACTACCTGCCTGTGAAGTCCTTGTTTCTAAGACTCGGTCAGAATCCTTTCCACATCTCGGACATTTCATAAAAATACCCCAAAAACACTACATATAGAGGCATCGCCCCTATTATATCCACAATTTAAGATTTGTCAAGGGTATAGTTAAGTAAAGGTTTACCCTCTGTGACTATTGGGAATTTTAGTCGTTATTAACCCCACCTTTCATAACTTATAATTTCATTAAGTGGCTTTCTCCCGCGATCTTTTGGCTCCTCCGCCGGATAACCAATTGGGGTTAATGCTACAACCCGAACGTCTTCCGGTATGCCAAGAATTTCTTTTACTCTCTTTTCTTCAAAGGCACCAATCCAGCAGGTGCCAAGTCCTTCGTTTGCGGCAGCAAGGATTATATGGTCCATCGCAATTGCCAGGTCAACCGCAAATGAACTCATATAACCACCCATCCTTCCCCAGGCAATCTTTTCTAAGGCACAGCCACAGACAATTACATCTGCATCCGCAATCCAGTGCTGACCCCGACAGGCCTCCGCAACCTTCTTTTTATTCCCCGGGTCTTTTATTACTATAAACTTCCAGGGCTGAATATTCTTTGCCGAAGGGGCGCTGCGACCGGCATCAAGGATGCGATTTAAAATATCTTCAGGTATTGGCCTTGGATTATATTTTCTAATGCTCCTCCTTCTTTTTATCACCTCATAAAATTCCATTTTGCCTCCATTCTTAAAATGCGCCCGAGGTGATTTGAACACCTAACCTGCGGAGCCGGAGTCCGCCGTTCTATCCAATTGAACTACGGGCGCACGACTTTTAGTATAATCAAAATTCCTTCAGCGTCAATATACCAGTCCCAACGAAAATTTGCTTCTTTGATCAAAATGACACCCCGATCTTTGCGTCAATCTATTTGATAACATAATAAACCGCTCTCCCCAAGCCCTTCATTTCGATAACTTTTAATGTCAATAATTTCTTTATCAACTGCTCGGCTTGTAATCTTAAACATCTTTTGCATATCACTACTGGTAATTTTTCCATTTTTATGTATAAATTCAATAATTTTCATCTGCCGATACCTTCCCTCCCAATCTGGATTATCCAGAGCCCCCTTTGTTATATCTTTATGTAACCCGAGGTTGACTTTCTTGCTACTGT
>CBFGJQ010000086.1:0-4769 GCA_965649095.1 Caldifarciminota bacterium
GAACATACATCAAAGGGATTCTTCCCTTGAAAGAGGGGGGATTTATTATCCGTTTTAATTGTATTTTCTTATCCGTTTGAATTTAAATAACTACTTCATTACCTCAATCTCAAATGGCTCGGCAATCACTTCTTTATCAGCATTGTAGTATTCATAGACCCGTGAAGATTGAACCTTTGCCCGCACTGGATATTTTGCCTTTAAACTATAAGCAAGTTCAACTGGTCTGCCTGACGAGATTGATTCAATATAGATAATTATCTGCCTTGGGGTCAAACTATATTTCTGAATTGTTTTCCTATTCACATATTCATCAAGGGTTGGTGTCTGAACTTCAAATCCCGGCGGAATTCCCAGGTCAATCATCACCATCTGGGCAGTGCCGCTCTTTAATAATTTAATAGTAACATCTACCTGCACCAGGTCATTGATTACCAGTTGCTTGCGGTCATACTTTACATCAATGGCAAAGAGGGGCATCGGTGGTTTAGGCAGGTCCTTCCAGGGGATATAGTATGCACTTGTGATTTCATACAGGAAACTCCCTTCACCTTTGAGCTGAAGCTCCACCGTATTTTCATTTTTTAGGTTTTCCTTCAGGTCAATCTGCTGCATCACATCGGCATTGCTTTTATCAACCTTTATCTCACTCACCTTCTTGCCATTGTGTATTACAACGACTATTGCATTCACATCTTCACCCACACCGCCAAGCGCAGAAACAAGCGCACGCAGGGCAATGATTGTCCCCTGGGTTGTATACCAGGTCCCAGCAGGGTCTTTTGAGCGAATCAGATATGTCAATGCCTTGGTTGTTGCGTCAGTAAACTTACCCGATTTTACAAGGGCGTATGTGGCAAGACCACTCGCCTCAATATCTGCTCCCTTGCCCCTGGTAAAGGTTATTGAAGGAAGATTGGATTCCCAGTATAATGCCCCATTATCTTCCTTTGCCATATCAATGAGTTTACGCAAGATTTTGACCGTCATCTCGGACTTTGGCTCCATTGATACAAATGCATTCGCAATGAGGGCAAGGATATAGGCATCATTAACCTTTTCCCATCTCCCTTTTAGATAATCAAGCCCCCGCTGGGCAGGACCATCCTTTTCACCAATCTCGGCGAGTGCCCAGACAATATATGCGGTCGGCATTATTTCGTTATTTTGAATTCTTCCCCAGGCCTCGGCATGGAGATACTGTTTATCCGGGGACCAGGAACCATCTCTATTCTGTTGATTCTTTAGCCACTGGGCAGTCCTTTCTATTACCCGTTCATCAATATTATAGACCTTGCCCATATCATTGAATTCCATCAGACCATAGGCAGTGAGAATCTTGTTTGCGGGTTCATCACCAAACCAGGAGAAACCGCCGCCCTTCACCTCAAATGATAATAGTCTCTGATAACCGATGCTGATATATTCCTCTGCCTTCATCTCGGTCTCGGGTTTAATCTGCTGGGTCTGGCGCAGATAATTCAAGATTAAAATATTAGGATAGGTGATTGAAGAGGTCTGTTCAAAACAACCATAGGGCATCCCGAGCATCTTGTCCAACCCCTCAACAACTTGAGAGTATATGCCGGGATAGAGTTTTAGAATCAACGAATTTGCACCCGGGATTGCATTTGCCGGAAAAGTTATTTTCTTTACTACATTTCCTTCAAGACGGTCGGAGATGACACTTTCAAATCTCTTACCATCGGGTATGACCACAATCTGCCTTTTTATCGCATCGAATTTTACCTCACCATAAGCCTTTACTGTTAATGAATGGTAACCGAGCTCCTTTACCCTGATTGGGAAATATACAACCGAGACCTCATCTTTATTGAGTATTTTTGTAGTCTCCCTTTCACCAAGACACTCAAACCAATCATTACTTTCTAACACCAATTTTATCTTCTGCTCTTTTGGTAGATAGTTATAGATTGCAATCGGAATTGATATCTCATCGCCCTGGGTCAGGGCAACAGGCAGGTCTATATCAACGAAGAAATCCTGGAATACCCTTATCTGTGATAAATCGGAGCCCAGTTCACCCTGTTGTGTAGATGCAGACATCGTCATCCGCCAGGTTGTTATGGCATCGGGCATTGTTACCTTGATTCTTGCCTTTCCCTGGGCATCGGTGATGAGTGCCGGCTCAAAGATGAATGTCTCGGGAAAGTATTCTCTAATCCGTGGCTCTTCCGGACCTTTCTTTATCTCTTTATCTCTGGCTATCCCAGACACCGACGGCTTTTCGGCAACAACCATCGGTGCTAAAAATACCTTCTCTCCCATTCCCTCAAACATCCTCCGGCGCCCCCAGCCCCATTCATTTATATCGTCTTCTGTATCAAATATCCCATCCGGTCCGGCACTGATAATTGTAAAATAAGAAAAGTATTCATCCTCACAGGTTATCCTATATCTTCTATTCCAGGGGTCTAAAAGGTCGTCTTCTTTCAATAACCCTTCTTTTATGAATGTCTCAACAACCCCCTCCGTCTTTGGATAGTTGCGGTATTTGTCATAGTATCTATTTATCGCAGTGGATAGTTTATCACGTAATTTTGTAAGTTTGGTATAAAATCTCCGGGCGATCTTTTCGTTTACTTCAACCGGTGTAGTATAATTAATCGGGAATGGGTCTTTTGGCGTAAGGGTTGAAAACATTACAATCTCTGCCCTTTCATCTATTGCCGGTTGTTTGACGATATTTGCCGGTTCAAATCCATGGATCTCATAACGGGGGGTCATAATCTCTTTTTCAAGGGTAAAATAGACCTTCTCAAGTCCGGGCTGTAATTCGCTCACGGCAAAGACTGCCTCATCAACGATTGCAAGGCATAATGCCGCAATCCTGGGTTTGCCATTCTTATCGGTGATTGTAAATAGAATCTCACCATCTTCACCCGGCAGATACTCTCTTTTATCCGGTCTCACATCTATCACTAAATCTTTGGCACTATGGACATAGCAGAATCTTGTATCCCTGATGATATCTGAACCTGTTGTAACGATATAGGCGTGCAACCAGATTGAACCAGTAATGTCCGGGGTCAATTGGAGTTGATAATTTCCCCTTCCATCTTTTATTTCAATAGATTTTGTAAGAACCGTCTGATTATCTTTAATAATATCAAGATAGACCCGACCGGCCTTTTTTGTAGTAAAAAATTCCAAATTGACATAATCACCAACTTTGTATATCCCCCTCTTCATATGCATTATTATCTGGTCCTGTTCGGTATTTAGGGTAAATCCCTTCTTCACCTCTGCCGTTTCACCTTTATTGTCTGTAACCTTCGCGCCGATCTTTACCTTCTCACCTTTTGGCTTATATATAAATTCGGCAACACCATAATCATCGGTCTTGCCAATCAATCTTGTTTCTTCAATATTCATCTCTACCTCGGCAAGGCAGGGAGAGCCATCCGGATAATTTGCCACTACATATATTCTGTTTTCCAGATTTGGTTTAAGAACACCACCTTCAGGCACAATCGCAAGATTTATTGGACTCTGCACAACCTTTTTTGTCAAAGTAATCTTCTCGCTGTGGTTTGCCTTATCAATCACCTCTATATCCAGCCTCACAAAGGCATCCCCCTTTTCCAGAGGTTCACCCACAAAGTATTCAGGAAGCCTATAACTGAAATGATATAAACCGTCTTTATCAGTCTTTCCTTCAATAACTGCCTCTTCATTAAAACCGATGTCAAATTTATAAACAGTAATCTTTACCTTTCCGTCCACCACCGGTTTGCCAAAGAAATACTGAACATCAATGTTGCCTTCAAGTTTCTCACCAGGGAGATAAAATTCTTTATCGGTCTTCAATGTGATTTTGAATTTGGGCAGGAGATATCTTTCAACCTTTACGGTCTTTTCAGTCTTCTCATTATCAAGGATTGCCCGGATAACCCAGTTGCCGAAGTTTACTTCATCGGCAAGCAAAAAGGGGGTATAGGCAACCCCAAAATCATCGCTCTTTATCGCCTTCTTGAAGACCTTATTCCCCTTGGCATCTTCTACTTCAAAGATAATTTCTTTATTCTTCACCGCATTGAGTCTTGGTTTCTGCAGAGATAATGTCCTTATATGGATTGTCTGTCCTGGTTGATAGATGGGCTTATCAGTAACAAGATATGTTAGATTGCCGCTCGTCACTCTTATTCCCGTCTCATACTCATCCCTACCCAATTCTGAACTAACAACAAATCTCAGGTTTGCATTTTTTATCCCATCAGAAATTGTAAAATTCGTCTCACAGGTTCCCGAATTGTCAGTCATTCCTTCATAAACGGTCTTTTCTGATTTTTCCGCACTCAGAATGACCTTTACCTTTGCCCCTGATATCGGTTCATCACTCCTTTGATTTTTTGCAATAATTCGATATTTTATCGGTGTGCCATAGACGAATTGGTCCTGACCAAGGACCTTTACAATCATCCTGTCCTGGAGTTGGAACAGCGAATATGTCCTTTCCTGTTTTTTAAACTTTACCTTTATGCGTAATAGGTCCTGGTCTTCTACTTCCTTCTTTAATTTTATCGCAACCGGTAATGAATAATAATCTTTATTGACAAAGACCCAGCGCATAAGTTCACCGATGACATTATCTTCTGGGTCCAGAACCCAGACTTCACACCTACCCACTTCTCCCTTTGCACCTTCAATAGGAATTTTGAGTTTGAGTTCTCCATTGTGTTCTGGAGAACCGGACTCTGTTATAGCAAATAAGAATATTAAACCAGCACCAACCGGTAAAAATATCT
>CBFGJQ010000087.1:0-4751 GCA_965649095.1 Caldifarciminota bacterium
TTTAGCAAATCATGGTATGAACGCTGAATGATATTCAACGCCAGTGCTGCCTCCCCTTCGGTCAAAGAGCGATTATAAAGGAATTGGCTAATCCGGAAGATAATCCCTAATCCAATAAAGACGATTAGTAAATTTTTCTTAAAAGATAAGAGGAATTTTGACATCCGCCAGGCCTAACCCGTTTTTTAAATCTTCATTTCTACAATCAAATCTTTGGGGAAATTCGTCAGATTTATTATCTTTCCTCTCCTATCAATGTATACTACATCCTCAAGCCTTATCCCATAACCCTTTTCTGGATAATATAATCCTGGTTCAATGGTAAAGACCATTCCTCTTTCTAAATAATCGTAGTTTGTCTTTAATAAACCAAATGCCGGACTTTCATGGACATTTACTCCGATACCATGTCCAAGGGAGTGGCAGTAGCCATTCTGGGCCTTGGGATTTTTAAGCAATGTTGGATGCCCATTCTTCTCAAAAAAATTGCAGACCGCAAGTTCAATCTCCCGTGTTCTTCTACCTACTTTCAAATTTGCAATGGCAATATCCTGGGCTTCTTTTACAACCTTGTATTCCTTTTTTATATCTTCCGGGGCAAAGCCAAAACAGACCGTTCTTGTGAAGTCAAAGTAGTATCCACTCTCAATCGCTTGGGGAAAGATGTCAAAGACGATTGTCTTACCAAGCATAACCGGCTGATTATCCTTACCGGAATTATGAGGCACTCCTGCATCATATCCTTGAGAAACAATGAGCCCGGCCGAATTTATAAGTCCATGTTCAAATAATTTACTGTGGAGCATTTTCTTTAAATCTCCGATAAGAAGTTTCTTGTTCCCCTTCTGGTATATATATTGCCCTTTTGTCTTCATTTTCTGCACCAGTTTGAGTGTTTCGGTGAATGCGCTTATAACACCATCTCTGACTCTTTTGATTTTTACAATCTCATCTTCATCCTTGGTCATCCTCGCCTCTGTAATTAAAGTCCTTTGCGGTTCATACGAAATTTCAATTTTTTTATTCAGGGTCTTCAATTTCTTTAACAGATGATGGCTATTTCCGATTGCCATATTGCCATAGAATGCAATCTTACCTTTTATATCAAAATCAACAAGTATCTTGTTTATCAAAACTGCAAGGGCTTTAATCATATCTGGGTTTCGGTTATAGACCTCCCAATATTTGTAGCGGTTAATATTTACAAGTTTTAATCCGGTCTTTTTTGCCTCTTCTCTCTCCATCGGATGATGAATCAGATAGGCAGGGGAATCTATCTTCTTTAAATAATAGCCACTTAGATGAACACCATTTAAAAGATAATACATTACAGGGTCATTCTGGCGATTCAAAATGGCGAAGATTGCAGCTATTCCTTTTTCTTTCATTAAATGATTGAGGTCTCTCTTCATTTTTTCCCTTTTTATTTAACTTATATTTAATTTATCTAATATACCAGGTAGCGATTTTGAAGAAATTCTCCAAAATCACCGCCCCGGCCGGATGCCTGTCATCAAATCGTTCCGGGTGGAACTGGACACCATAAATTGGAGCAACTTGATGCTTTATTGCCTCAATTGGACAGTTTGGTGATTCGGCAAGTTTAACAAATTCATAGGGCACATTTGCCACCATCTCTTCGTGTGATTCCATCACCACAATTTTATCTCCCAGACCTGCAAAGATTTCATCATTTACGAGCTTTTTGACAACATAATAGCCTTCAATCTTCTGTCGCATCGGAACCACCTCTTCATAAAATGATTTGGCAATCAGTTGATGGCCAAAACAAATCCCAAGGATTGGTTTCTGGGCATTTTTGATTAGCTCTGAGACATTTGCGTATAATTCAAAGACACCCGGTTCAGCAAGTTTTCTCTGAGAACCGGAGATAATAATTGCATCATAAAGGCGCACATTCTCTTCAACACTTAAGGTGGAATGGTCTCTTACTTCCACTGTGTGCACAGTAATATCCTTTAATACATTATAAAGACTTTCAATCTGAGGTGAATTTGGTAGATAGCAATCAATTATCAATGTGCGCATTTATAACCTCCCATAGTTCATCAACAAGTTTTGCCTCTTCTGTTCTTCTAATTTCCACACCCCGGGCAAATATAGCGCCAATCCTCTTACCGCAGGCAATACCAAAATCTGCCTCTCTGGCTTCACCTGGACCATTTACTACACAGCCCATAACGGCGACTGTTAACGGTTTTTTTATTTTTTTAATTTTTTCTTCAACCTGGCGGGCAATCCGAAGGAGATTGACCTCACAACGGCCGCAGGTTGGGCAGGTAATCAATTTTGGTCCGCCTTGGCGGAGATTTAAAGAAGATAGAATTTCATATCCCGCAATTACTTCCTTTACCGGGTCACCGGTTAAAGAGACCCTGATTGTATCGCCAATCCCTTGATAGAGGAGAATACCAATGCCCACCGCACTTCTAATTGAACCATTCCAGACCAATCCCGCTTCAGTAATGCCAACATGCAAGGGGAATTCGTATTTATTATGGATTGATTCATAGACTTTAATTGTATCAACTACACTGGCGCACTTCGCAGAAATGACAATATCGTAAAAATTGTTTTTGTAAAATATCTCAAGGGTATTATTCAAGGTTTCAATTATCGCCTCGGGCCTGGGATGGAGATACTTTTGCAGAATTGCCCGGGGTAGAGAACCCGCATTGATTCCGATTCTGATTGGAATGTTATGGTCTTTTGCCTTCTTGATTATTTCCTGAATTTTCCATTCATCACAAATGTTTCCGGGATTGATTCTGATTTTATCAATTCCCGAGTCAATCGCAAGTAACGCCAGGCGATAGTCAAAGTGGATATCCGCAATTAAAGGAATACCGGCTTTTTTCTTTATCTCTTTTAATGCCAGTGCCTCATCTTTATTTACTACCGCAAGTCGGACCAATTCGCATCCCGCCTTCTTCAACCTCTCTATCTGGTGAACTGTCTTTTTGACATCAAAGGTTTTTGTCTTTGTCATTGACTGGACAACAATCGGCGCCCCCCCTCCGAGCATGACATTCCCCACTCTAATTTCTCTTTTGATTTTTTTCATTCCTTCTGTCTCTTTATCCTTGCGCCGACATTGCGTAATTTTTCTTCAAAACGTTCATAACCACGGTCTAAGTGATATATTCTCCGCACTACAGTCTTACCCCTCGCTACAAGCGCCGCAAGGACTAATGAGGCAGAGGCACGAAGGTCGGATGCCATAACAACGGTGCCAGTCAATCTTTTTACACCCTTAACCACGGCGGTATCGCCCTCAATTGTAATATTTGCGCCCATTCGTATTAATTCCAGTGCCTGCATAAAGCGGTTTTCAAAGATTGTCTCTTTTATTGTGCTGGTTCCTGAACCCACCGAGAGTAATGCCATAAATTGTGCCTGCATATCAGTGGGAAAACCCGGATAAGGGGCAACAAAGATATCAGTTGCCTTTATCGGTTTTGTGCCGGTGATTGTAAGTTGATTTTCCCCCTTTTCTACTATTGCGCCAATTTCTTCAAGTTTATCAATTACTGCGGTAAGATGTCCGGGCTGGCAATTTTTTAAATTCAGTTTTCCTTTAGTAATCGCCGCGGCAACCGCGAATGTTCCGGTTTCAATTCGGTCCGGAATAATCCGATAGTTAGATTCTCCAAATGATTTATTACCGCTGATTATAATCCTTGGTGTGCCGGCACCACTTATCTGACATCCTATGCTTGTCAAGAAATTTGCCACATCAACAACTTCAGGCTCACAGGCGGCAGAGTTGATTATCGTCACCCCCGAGGCACAGGATGCCGCAAGCATAGTATTTATCGTGGCGCCCACAGAGGTGCCTTTTGCCCCCTGGAGATTCATTTCACTCCCAACGAGCTTTTTACACCGCGCTTTGATGTAGCCATGTTCAATCTCAATCATACAACCGAGTTCGTTTAGCCCTTTGATGTGCAGGTCAATGGGGCGGGGTCCTATTGCACACCCCCCGGGCAGGGAAACCATGGCCTTCTTTTCCCGGGCAATAAGGGCACCAAGAACATAGTAAGATGCCCTCATCTTACGAACTATATCATAAGGGGCAACAATCCTTCTTATCCGCGGAGTATGAATTTTTAATACATTCCTACTGAATTCAACCCTTGAACCAATGTATTTTACTAATTCAATCATTGTCCAGACATCACTGACCTCTGGGACATTTTCAACAGTAACCCTTTTATCCGTTAATAGCGAGGCAGCGATTATCGGCAGGGCAGAATTTTTTGCACCCGATATTACAACTGTGCCCGAAAGTTTCTTGCCCCCTTCAATCACGAATCTTTCCATAAATTGATTATAGTTAATTTTGTAAAAAAGTCAACGATAATGAAATCTCCCCTCCCTCTCCGGGATAAAATATTGACATCTTCCATTTTTTAAATATACTTTCTAATTAGAGGAAAGGCGGCATAGCCAAGTAGCAAGGCGGCGGTCTGCAAAACCGCTATTCGCCGGTGCAAATCCGGCTGCCGCCTTTTAATTTTAATGAATTTTTCAAGGTAATAGGAATTTGAAAAATTCTATTACCTCATAGAAAAGGCACAAGATATTCAGGAAAGGCGATATGAGGAAGGTTTTTGCCTTGAGAAAACATTTGCTGGATAGCGGGGGTTTTCAGGGGGTCTCCCCCTGAATATCTTGTTCCCAAAGTAAAAGGTAAGTTTTTCCAAAAAACGGAATAAAAATGTAGCGTC
>CBFGJQ010000088.1:0-14194 GCA_965649095.1 Caldifarciminota bacterium
AATCGTCCATCTAAAGATGGACGCTACAAAAGACGATCTTCCTATTTGAAGTTTCCTTATAATTAGCCTTTAGATACGGCAGTTAAGGCCGAATAATCCAGGTGATCTGCCTATTTATAAATTCTAATTTACCGAAGGAGATATTCTGAATGAATTGCGACACAGCCTCTTACCTTTTACCATAATAAATTTATATTCAGAACAGTTAAAAAGTCAACCAATTCCTATTGACAAATTAAGGAAAATGGATATTATTAAGGTGATTGAAAAAGGAGGCAGTGTGAAGAAATTTCTTGGCCTTGCATTATTGGTCATCTTTGGATGCAACACCGGTATTGAGATAAACCTTGAATGTTGGCTGAAACACACGGCTGAGGCAATAAGGTTACAGAGTCAGGTCCTCGGTGAGAAGGAAGGGGCAATTGTCAACCTTACCTGGGGCTGGATTCACTATCCCCACCAGAAGCCAAACATTGATTGGGTGATTGTAGAAAGGAGTATTGGTGACACCCTCCACTATCAAACACTTGATACCCTTCCGGTTGATACGGTAATGACCTTCACCGATACCGATATCCGCCTCAAACCCGATACCACTCTTTACTATCGCCTCCTTTCTCTTTATGGTATGAAGACCGATACCTTTAAGGTATGCAATGTTAGTATCCCTCAGGCACAGCAGTTTTACCAACCCCAGACCGATACAATTGGTAATGATACCCTTTCCATTACTTTCCGCAAATTACCAGATTTTACCAATTACAAGATTGAGATATTCCGAACCCAGGCAACGAGTATTGAGAGCCTCTTTGTGATGCCTATAGAAAGCCTCTTATTGAGTCTGACCAACTGTCCCCTTGATACTACAATTTCCGATACTACAATCACACTTCCCATGGTTGATAATATATTTCCGGATAATGAGGTCTATACAATTAAACTCTCATCATCAAAGATGGGAGAATATATTACGGATACCTCAGTGGGGTTGAAATTTTTCTTTAAAAAACAGTAAAGAGATGGCGGATATAGAACTGGATGTCCTGTTAGAGGAATTGGTGCTTAGAGACGGTTCAGATTTGCATCTGAGGTACGGGGAACCACCTATCTATCGCGTCGCCGGGAATCTTGAGCGATCTGAATATCCACCGCTGAATGACGAAGACTTAGAGAAGTTGATATTTGGACTGATGAAGCCAATCCAGCGCAAACTCTTTGAGGAGAATTTAGAACTTGATATGGCATATGAAATCCCCGGCGTTGCCCGCTTCCGGGTGAATTGTTTTAAGCAGATGGGGCATATCGGTGCCGTGATGAGAATTATTCCCTTGAAGATAAAAACTATAGATGAGTGGGGCTTTCCGCCGGTATTCAAAAAAATCGCTGAATTACCCCGGGGTCTTGTCCTCGTTACCGGTCCAACTGGCAGTGGGAAGTCTACAACCCTGGCCGCAATGATTGAGTATATAAATCAAAACTTTAAGAAACATATCATCACCATTGAAGACCCGATTGAGTTTCTGCACCGCGACCGAAAATCAATAATTGAGCAGAGGGAAATAGGTATTGACACACGCTCCTATGCCGAGGCACTGCGTCGGGCGATAAGGCAGAATCCGGATATCATCCTGGTCGGTGAGATGCGCGACCTTGAGACCACTGCCCAGACGATTACTGCGGCGGAGACCGGACATCTTGTCTTCTCAACCCTCCATACAATTGATGCCGTCCAGACGATTGACCGGATAATTGATATCTTTCCACCCGCCCAGCAACAGCAGATTCGCCTCCAGCTCTCCACTACCCTCCAGGCGGTTATCACCGAGACACTGGTTAGAAGAAAGGATGGCGAAGGAAGGGTTGCTGCCTTTGAGATTATGGTATGCACCCCGGCAATAAGGAGTGCAATCAGGGAGGCAAAGACCCATCAGATTTACACTGCCATCCAGACCGGTGCAAAATTGGGAATGATACAGATGGACCAATATCTAAGAAATCTTTTAAATCAGGGGATAATTGATTTTGAGGAGGCAATTGCCCATTGTGCCAATCCTGATGAATTTGAGAAGTGGAGGAGTGGATGGTAAGACTCGTTGACCTCCTCCGTGCCCAGATTCAGTGCCAGGCCTCGGATTTGATTTTAAAGGTCGGCTCTCCCCCCATCCTGAGAATCAATGGCGATCTCACCAACCTTGACCTCCCCCCCATTACTGAGATTGATATTGAATCCGGGGTCGTTGAAATCTTAAAGAAGGAGCAGGTTGAGGAATTCAAGAGAAATAGTGAGCTGGACCTCTCTTATGAACTGCCCTCCTTGGCGCGTTTTCGCATAAATCTATTCAGGCAGAAAGGGAATATCGGCGCGGTCTTCAGATTAATCCCGGAAAAGATTCCCACCATTGATGAACTCGGTTTTCCCTCAATCTTAAAAGAGATGGCAATGCGGCCAAGGGGTCTGATTGTGGTCACCGGACCAAGTGGTTGCGGAAAATCAACAACCCAAGCCGCACTCCTTGACCATCGTAATAGTAATGATACCTGTCATATCGTAACGGTTGAGGATCCAATTGAGTTTATCCACAAGAATAAGAAGGCGTTGGTTACCCAGCGGGAGGTGGGACGCGATACCCATTCCTTTGCCAATGCCTTAAAATTTGTCTTACGCCAGGACCCAGATGTTATCCTGGTGGGTGAAATGAGGGACCTCGAAACAATCTCCCTGGCAATCACGGCGGCAGAGACTGGACATCTGGTGATTACGACCCTCCATACCTCAGATTCAATTTCAACCATTGATAGGATAATTGATGTCTTTCCCCCCCATCAACAGAATCAGATAAGGATGCAATTATCCCTCAATCTATTGTGTATCATAGCCCAGAATTTATTAAAGAGGGTTGATGGGAATGGTCGGATCGCTGCCTATGAGATACTCATTGCCACCAGCAGTGTCAGAAATTTGATTCGGGAGGCGAAAACCCACCAACTGCTAAGCATCCTTCAGACCTCTCAACAACAGGGTATGATCTCATTTGATGCCTGCCTTGCCGGGATGGTAAAAAAGAACCTTGTGCGTAAAGAGGAGGCAGAACAGAAGGCATTAAACCCTGATACATTCCATAAAGAGATTGAACAGATAAGATAGTTTGTGGAAAAGAAGACATTCTTGAGACTCGATAGCCCGGTCCAGTATATAAAGGGGATTGGACCAAAAAGGGCATTATACTTCAAAAGGATTGGAGTTGCGACGGTCAGAGATTTACTCTTTTTAGTCCCCCGGAGATATTTTGACTATTCAAGGGTTTATAAGATAGCACAGTTGAAGATCGATGACGAGGCAACGATCATCGGTCGGGTTCAGTTAATCCAGTTAAAACAATCCCGAAGCAAAGGCGAGATATTGAATCTACTCGTTGGTGATGAGACAGGCTCAATAGTCTTAAAATGGTTCAACCGTCCGGACTTGAAGAATAAGTTCAAACTCAATGATTGGCTTATGGTCTCGGGAAAGGTGAGTTTTTTTTACCAGAAGCAGATGGTAAATCCGCTCTATGAGATAATTGGTGAAGGTGCCGTTGAAGAGCGGACAAGCGGTTCAATAATCCCAATCTATCCCCTGACGGAAGGACTGAGTATATGGGATATAAGAAGGGCAGTAAGGGTAGCAATAGAAGAATGCCTGGAGGAGATTGAAGAGACCATCCCCCAATACCTGCTTGATAAGAATAATCTTCTGTTCTTAAAGGATGCTGTCCGTGCCTTGCATCACCCGGAAAGGATTGATGAGGCAATGAAGGCAAGGAATCGGTTGGTCTATGATGAGTTCTTCTTCTTTGAACTTGCCCTGGCGCGGCGCAAGGCAAGGATTCAAGTGGAGTCCGGCATACCCCTGAAGGCAACCGGTGGGCTTACAAACAGATTTCTCCAAATCCTGCCTTTCTCCCTGACTGCGGGGCAGAAAAAAATCATCAATGAGATTGCTTTGGATATGCAGAAGCCCAAACCTATGAATCGTCTCCTGCAGGGGGATGTTGGTTCGGGAAAGACCATAATCGCCCTTTATGCAATGCTTATTGCGGTGGAGAATGATTGCCAGGCGGCAATGATGGCACCGACTGAGATACTTGCCGAACAGCACTACCTCAACCATTATTCATTTTTTAAAAATCTTAACGTTGATGTTGCATTACTGACAGGCAGTATCCGGGGTTCGGAACGAAAAGAGATTATAGAAAAGATTCAAAACGGAAAGACAAAGATAGTCTTTGGTACCCATGCCCTTATTGAGGAGGAGATAACATTCAATAGATTGGCACTGGCAATCGTTGATGAACAGCATAGATTTGGTGTAATGCAAAGGGCAGCGCTTGTAAATAAGGGTATCAATCCCCATTTTCTGGTTCTATCAGCAACTCCCATACCACGGACCCTTGCCTTAACCCTGTATGGTGACCTTGATATCTCTACCCTGACTGATAAACCAGAAGCCAGGGGCGAGGTCATCACCCGGGTTATATCAGAAAAAGAGAAAGAGAGTATATATAAATTTATCATTGGGGAATTGCAAAAGGGGAACCAGGCATTCGTTGTCTGTCCAATCATTGAAAAATCAGAGAAATTAGAACTAAAATCAGCCACCGAGATTTATCAGGAGATCGCAGGTGCCTTTTCTGGTTTTAAGGTGGGTTTGATTCACGGCCGACTGGGAACCCAGGAGCGAATGCAGATTATGGCCGATTTTCGTAGTGGCACAATCAATATCCTTGTTGCGACAACTGTAATAGAAGTGGGAGTTGATATTCCCAATGCAACGATAATGTTAATACTACACCCGGAAAGATTTGGTCTGGCACAATTGCATCAATTAAGGGGAAGGATTGGACGGGGTTCAGAAAAATCATACTGCTTCCTCTTACTTGACCGTTTTGTGGCAATGGAAACATACCAGCGGATCGCCTTCTTTGAAAAGAATAATGATGGGTTTGCCCTGGCAAAGGAGGATATGAAGTTGCGGGGGCCAGGAGAGATATTGGGTAAGAGACAGCACGGGCTACCGGATATAAGGATTGGCGATTTAGAACTGGACCAGGATTTGCTCTTCCTTGCCCGTGACGATGCCTTCATGATTGCAAGTAAGGACCCGGATATGAAATTGCCCGAAAACTATCCAATCCGGCGCCACCTTATGAAACTCTCACAAAAAGAGGAATTGCTGAGGATAGGTTAGTTTCCTTTCTCCTATTCCTCTTTGGGGGCATAGTGGGAGAATTGCATTGTATAAATTCCTTTCCCCTGTGTGAGTGACCTCAAATCGGTTGCATAACCAAAAGACCTGGACAGGGCAAAATGTGCCTTTACAATCTTTTCTTTACGATTCGTTTCAATACTCAAGATCCTCCCCTTACGAGCATTAAGGTCATTGAGGACATCACCGAGATAGGTCTCGGGCACCACAATCTCTAATTCCATTACCGGCTCTAAAAGGATTGGGTTTCCCCTCATAAATGCCTCTCTTAATGCAATCTGGGTGGCAATCTTGAATGCCAGTTCTGAGGAATCCACCGGATGATAGGCGCCGTCAATTATGGCGACCTCAATATTCACAATTGGATAACCCATAAATATGCCAGTCTCGCATTGTTCTTTTATGCCCGATTCAATTGCCGGGATAAACTCCTTTGGTATTGCCCCCTCTTTGATCCTATTTTGAATCAGGACCTCAGGTCTATTATGGGGTCTGATCATCAATTTTACAACCCCATACTGCCCCCTGCCGCCGGTCTGTTTTATGAATCTTCCTTCCGCCACTGCCTCATTCAGAATTGTCTCCCGGTAAGAGACCTGCGGTTTACTGACATTACTCGCTATTCCGAATTCCCTTTTTAAGCGATCAACAATAATTTCCAGATGGAGTTCGCCCATACCGGAGATAATTCTCTGGGCGGTCTCTTCATCGGTCTTTACCTTGAAGGTGGGGTCTTCAGTCTGAAGATATTTGAGTGCCTCCTCCAATTTCTCATCGTCCATCTTTGTCTTAGGTTCAAGCGAAACAAAGACCACCGGTTCCGGAAATTTCATTGGTTCATAAGATATTGGATGCTTTACACTACACAGTGAATAACCAGTCTTACACTCGCGGAGGCCTGTAACCACCCCGATTTCACCAACCCCCAGAGATTCAGTCTCTTCTTTTTTATTGGCATGCATAAGAAAGAGACGACCAACCCGGTCTACCCGGTCTGGGGGTAAAACCCTTACCTTATCACCGCTTTTGATTAAACCAGAATAGACCCGGATATAATAGATCAATCCTAAATGGGGGTCGGTCTGTGCCTTAAAGAGAAGTGCGGAGAATGGTTCAACCGGCGATGGACTTCGCGTCTCTTTCTTTCCGGTTTCGGGATTTATTCCCTCGGCTGGTGGCAGGTCGACCGGGGCTGGCAGATAATCCAAAATTCCATCAATGAGTGGCTGTATTCCCTTATTCTTCAGGGCACTGCCGCAGAAGACCGGAACAAAATGGAAATTGATGGTTCCGCGCCGGATCGCCGATTTTATCGCCTCCACCGATAGTGAAATATCTGAGAAGTAACTTTCAAAGAGATCTTCATCATATTCAGCAATTGTCTCCAGGAGTTCAATCCGGAATTTCTCCGCCTCATTTTTGTAATCGCTGGGAATCTCGGTAGTATAATATTCTATTCCCTGACTATCTTTCCAGAAGACCGCCTTCTCTTCAACAAGATCAATCACCCCTTCAAATTTGTCTTCGCAGCCGATTGGTAGTTGTAAAATTAAAGGCTTCAGCGAAAGTTTATCCCTCAGCTGCCTTACTACCCGAAAGAAGTCGGCACCAAGGCGGTCCATTTTATTGACAAAGGCGATCCTCGGCACCCGATATCTATCGGCCTGACGCCAGACAGTTTCACTCTGGGGTTGAACTCCCCCCACTGCACAGAATATAACAATTAAACCATCCAGGACCTTCATTGAGCGCTCTACTTCCATTGTAAAATCAACATGCCCCGGTGTATCAATAATATTTATCCTGTGCTCCTTCCAGTAGACTGTTGTCGCTGCCGCAGTGATGGTTATTCCCCTTTCCCTCTCCTGGGGCATCCAGTCCATAGTTGCTGAACCCTCATCCACCTCACCAATCTTCCTTATCTTGCCCGTATAGAAGAGAATCCTCTCAGTGGTTGTCGTCTTTCCTGCATCAATATGCGCGGCAAGTCCAATATTTCTTATCCGCTTAAGTTCAATCATATCAAAAATTATACTCAAACCGGATTTGATTTCAAGATTGCGGTTTTAATCAAGATATTCAGGGGGATTCTCCCCTTGAAAACCCTGAAATCTCCCTATTCCTCCTTTACAAAAGACTCGCTATGATGCAAAAAGGGAGAAAAGGCTTAAAGATGGCTCAATATGGCAAAAAGGCGAAGAGGATAAAAAATGGCTGCCTTCTTTCCCTTCTTGAGCCCTTTTCCCCTTATATTGGGATAATGCGCGGGGGAATTAAAGGGGGATTTATTATCCATTTTAATTGCATTTTGTTATCCGTTTGAATTATTGAAATCCCTAACGAAAATCGGCATTGAATGTGAGATTAATTGCTATAACTATAAATACCTTGCGACTTCTCTTAAGAGTCTTTCCGTCTCCTTTGCCTCTTCTTCATCAATTGGGTTAATCGCAAAACCAGCATGTATCATTACATAATCTCCAATTTTTACCTCCGGCGTCAAGACAATAGAGATTTCTCTCCTCACGCCCATAATCTCGGCAATTGCCATATTGCCGTTTATCTTTTCTATTTTACCAACAACCGCCAAGCACATTTATCTTCCTATCTTTAGGATACTTAGTAATTGAAAAAAGTCAAGATGAAATTAAACTGAGTCCTCTCCCCTTTTATTCTTCTAACAGAGGCATCGCGCCCTTGACTTTTCCAGAATTTTAGATATAATAATTTTATTAGAAAAGGGCAATATGGAAAGGATTAACCTCTTTATCCACGCGTTCCTTCTCCTCGTTATCCCCTGGACCCTGTTTTCGGCACAACGGATCGTCGTGGCGGAGATGATAACCGAGGAGAGCTGAGCCACCTGCGGTATTGCCAGTGGGACACTGGCACAGATTGTAATAAACCATCCAGGCCGGGTTGCCGCAGTTGATGTCCATTTTTCACAGACTGACTCGTTCTTCTTACAGGAGGGTTATGACCGTATCCATTATTATCCACCCCCTTTTTATGGTCTGTATCTTACACCCTGGCTCTGGTATGATGGTAATCAACACGGCGGGATGGAGTATTCACAATGGGAGGCAATGATTGTAAATAGAATGAATCAACCGGCACCGGTTACAATTCATCTTGATGGAGAATATTCACCCGGGAGTAATACTGGAACGATCTACGCTACATTCAGAAATGACTCCAGCGCAACGATTATAGGTAGGGTAATATTTGTAATGACTGAAGATAGTCTATTTTTCCCCGCAGCCAATGGCGTAATGTGGCATTGTAATGTGCCAAGGGATTATATTCCCAATGACACCGGAGTTGTAGTTACCATTACTCCGGGCGATTCAGTGTCGATAACAATGCCCTTTACCACCCATCCCGACTGGAACAAGGTGCATTGCAAGATTAAAACCTGGATTCAGAATGACCAGATACTGCCTGATTCAACAAAGGAAATATGGCAGGGTGCGATTGTGCGGTTGCTTGAGTTGAGTATCCTGGAAAACCAGGGAGAGAAAAGGGAAGGGCTGGATATTCAAATAGCACCCAATCCCTGCCTTCGCAATACAATGGTCTATTTCTCGCTACCCCATCAAGATAATTATGAAATCCACATCCTTGATTGCACGGGCAAGAGGATAAATAAACTATCTGGTAATGGAAAGAGATTAAAATGGGACTTAAAAGATGCCGCGGGGAATCAATTATGCCCGGGGGTGTATCTTTACCGGTTAGCATCAAAAAAATTTAATGCCACCGGGAAGATAATAATTGAGTAAAAAGGAGGTGAAACACGGAAAAATTTATGAAAAAATTAGTGCTTATGAAAGGAGCCATTATGAGAATCATAATTCCAGGCATTCTAATGATAGGATTAGCCAGCGCTGGCAACTGGCTAATTAATGGTGATTTTGAAGAAGAATTAACTATGGGTTGGACAGCAACCCAGGGTGGTTCATATATATCCCTCGACCGTGAAACAAATTATGACCCTGACCCAGATTATGAGTTGCGTGCTGAAAAAGGTTCTGGTAATGGATATATACGGGTTTTTCAAATCAGCGATATTACTACCCCAAACGAATTCAATTTTTCTGTTAATACCAAACTCTATGCCTACGACAATAATGCCGATACTTTAACTTATGCGGGAGCAGCGGTGATTGTTAGTTATCTTAGTGCCGGCGGCGAACTATTAGGTGAAACCAGAATCTGTCAATTTACTGCCCCCTGCCCCTGGCAGAATACACCAACCTGCCATTTGATTATTGCTACTGATTCATTGTGGCATAATTATTCATTCAATCTTCAGACCGAACTCGGGAATCTGCCCGGGGTGAATCCCGCAAATGTTAAGAAGATAGAAATTGCCTTCTATGATACTACTGCCCACACTTGTTGAGGGGCATCACAACTGGCGAAGGTCTTCGCCGATGATGTAGAATTAAATTATACAGGAGGACAGCCCTACCTTGCATTCGTCAAGTCAAAGGTCTATGACCCGGGTGGGAATAACGATGGCAGATTGGACCCCGGTGAGACTGCTAACATTACTGCATTTCTGAAAAACATTGGTGGTGTTGATTTTACAAGTCTGAATTCCACCCTCTCAACAACAAGTCCGTATATTACAGTTACAGACAATTCTGGTTATTTTGGGACAATTCCCATTGATAGCACAAAAGAGAATATTTCTGACCCCTATGTTGTCAGTGTAAGTCCTTCCACGCCACAGGGGCACACTGCACAATTTCGTCTAATTGCAACTCAGGGTGCCTTTGCTGACACATTCTTCTTCAATCTTGTGGTCGGTGCTTATCACTACCTGGTCTGGAATCCCGACCCCACCCCAGCACCAGGACAGGCAATGCATAACATACTGACATCGCTTGGATATAGCGGATTGTATGCGACTGCACTGCCTACCAGCGACCTTGATATGTACCGGGCAATTCTTGTCTGTGTTGGTGTATATCCGAATAACTATGTTATTGGTGCATTAAGTCAAGAGGCACAGCTCCTTGTTGACTATGTGAATAATGGCGGCCGGCTTTATCTTGAAGGTGGTGATGTGTGGTATTATGACCCGTTGATCGGTGGCTATGATTTCTGCCCGCTATTCGGGATAAATGCTACTGCGGATGGGAGTTATGATTTAGGTCCGATACAAGGACAGGCAGGCACATTCACAAATCAGATGTATTTCAATTATGCGGGTGAGAATAATTATATGGATTGGATAAGTCCGACAGGAACAGGTTCATTTTTAATCTTTAAGGATGTTGACCAGGGTTACGATTGTGCTGTTGCGCGTGATGCGGGAACATATCGGACAGTAGGCGCAGCTTTTGAACTCGGTGCCCTCGTTGACGGTTCAGGTGTATCTACTCGTGCTGCCTTGCTTGATTCAATACTTCATTTCTTCGGAATCTTCCTGCCAGTGGAAGAAAGTAAGGAGGAAGGACTCCCGAAGATATCTTTACAGATTACACCCAATCCATTCCGGAATCAGCTGGAGATTAAATTTGCATTTGGCAATTTGAAATCTGAAACTTCTTCAGGGGTAGTCGGTATCAAGATATTTGACGCCGGCGGTCGTTTAATAAAGTCTTTCCCACTGACTGCTGACTACCGCATGCCGAATATCCTTGTCTGGTCTGGTGAGGATGATTTGGGTCGCCCTGTGGCGGCGGGTATTTATTTTGTGCATCTTGATACTCAAACTGATAAATACATTCAAAAGGTGGTGAAGGTAAAGTAGAGCCTCTTTCTTTAATTTGTTCTTAGCATCGTTCTTTGCCCGCCCCAGGAATTGGCGGCAAAGAATTTTTGAAATCCACCTGAATTAATATAGCTTGAGGTAATAGGAATTTCGAAAATTCCTATTACCTCAGAATTCAAACAAATAGTAAATCCCCCTTTCGTAAAGGGGATATAGGGGGAGAATCCCCTTGATATATCTTCCCGACTGTATTTCAGGGTCTATATCTCATTGGACAGACGAGGCAGCGCCTTGCCTCATCTTTTAAATCTTCTTTTAATGGGACCCCTTCAACAATTTTGAAATCTTTTATCCGTTCCGAAACACTGCGATGGGGAATCTTTATCCTCGGTATATTTACAATCTGCCAGCACTTTGGTTCAATTTTGTTTATTCCATTTGGCAAGCTGAAGAGTCTTCCACACAGATATTTATCAATCATGCGGGCAGCCCTCAAACCATCACCGACTGCATGGGCTAATGTCTGCGGACCCCTTACTGCATCGCCACCGGCAAAGATCTTTGAATTACCTGCCCTGCCATTCTTTACAATAATTCTACATCTATCATCAAGATTAATATAATCACTTAGAAAAGCAGTGGATGGAACCTGACCGATTGCCGAAACCACTTTATCAACTTCAACCTCAAATTCAGAATCAGAAATTATCTCAACCCTGCCTCTTCTCCCTTCCGGGGTACGGGTCTTTACCATTACTACCTTATTATTTTTTATACGAAGCGGTGTAGTATAAGGATAGATTTTTATTCCTTCCTCTTCTGCTTCAATCTTATTCTCCTTCTCGGCCGGCATATCTTCTATACCACGGCGGTAATAGATTGCCACATCATTCCCACACCGCAATAGACTTCTTGCCACATCAAATGCGGTATTGCCGCCGCCGATCACCGCCACCCTGCCCAATTTAAGGCACTCCCCCTGCTTTATTCTCCGCAGGACATCAAGCCCAGCAAGGGCAGATCCTTCACCTTCAATATGGAGTTTTTCTGACTCTCCCGCACCGGTTGAGATAAATATCGCATTAAAATCCGTTATCAATTCCGCAAACCCAATGTCCTTACCGACCTCCACACCTGTCTTTATTTCAAAACCAGCCTTTTTAAGTAATTCAATCTCTTCTTCAACAACTGCACGAGGGAGGCGGAATTCAGGGATATACATACTCAAAACCCCACCCGGGTATTTTTCTTTTTCAAAGACCGTGACCTGATAACCCAATATACCAAGTTCATAACCTGCAGTCAACCCGCACGGACCCGCACCAATGATTGCAATCTTTTCTTTTCTCTTCTTTACGGGTGCGGATGGCTCTTCTGACTCAACGGCATGCTTTAGATAGCCAATCGCTACTGGCTCATCAATACCTCTTCTTGTGCAATTTTCTTCGCAGGGCGCCGGACAGATCATTCCCAGAATCTTGAAAAATGGCACAAATGGATATTTGTTTTTATTGCTCACAATAAGATTGATGTAATACCAGGGTGCAATACCCGCAGGACAATTTTTTTCACAGGGTGGTGCATAATATGTCTCACCACGATATGCATCATAAATATTGAATAACCAGAATACTATCCAGGCACTCAATAAAAACCAGAAACCAACGGTCAGTTTTATCCATAATATCTTTGTCATTAATATTGAACCATAAAAAACAATAATGAACCACAATCCTGTCAACAGGCGACCAGAATAAATTTGACCACCACCAATAATAAATATTGAGATGATTGCCGAAATCAATCTTTTATTATTTTGTTCCATAGCTTATTGCCTTTGTTGGACATCTCTTTACACAATCAAGGCATCTGACACAATCTATACTATATGGTGAATTATGAATTTGGACATTCATCGGACAGACAGCCTGACAGGAACCACAATCAATGCATTTATTTTTATCAACCTGCAACCTGAATAGACTGAATCTATTGAAAATTGAGTATATTGCGCCAATCGGGCAGAATGTCCGGCAGAAGAACCTTCTGATAAAAATGGCAAAGTTTATAATCAAAATTAGTATCGCAATTTTAATCCAGAAGAGCCAGCCGACAAGTGCCTTTATATCACCGGTCTTATCGGCGAGAACGAGAGGTATTCCTGCTTCAAGAATTCCGGCCGGACAGAGTTTGCAGAACCAGGGCTCGGCAGTTATCCAGGCAATTATGCCCGCAACTCCAATCAAAACCGCATATTTGAAATAAGAGAACCAGGGGGGCATTTCAATTTTTAGGCTCTTTAATTTGTAGAGCAAATCCTGAAATAGACCAAATGGACAGACCCACCCGCAAGCCATTCTACCCACAACTGTGCCAATCGCACCGAAGAGACCCGCAATATAAAATGGTATTAGATGGAGGTTGAAAAAGTGCTGTAGAGCGCCTATCGGACAGGAGAAAAGTGATAGTGGACATCCCCAGCAGTTCAATATTGGCACACAACCCTGTTTTAATGGTCCCTGGTAGATTCCCCCCTGCCATATTGCCGGATAATTACCTAAGGCTATTGCCGAGGCAACAAACTGGATAATTCGTTTTAACCTCATTGCTGTAATCCCATACACGATAAACACATCACCGATCCTACACTCTCAGTCTCGGTAAAATCACCAACTTTACCACCATAAAAGATACTGGCGATAAAGACGACAATCAAGAGAACGATAAATATCAACCGCTTCATATAACCCCCTGAAAATCCGGCAACCAAATAGACATTCGTTAAATATACTCAAAATATGGAGTAAGTCAAGAAATAGGTGAAGATGGAAAAAGAAGGTAAATAGGAGTGAACAGTAAAAACCTTCGTTCTAACATTCTAACATGTTAGAATGTTAGAATAGTTGAACAACTATCAAAAGTCTACATTTTTCTGTCTGCTGAAAAAATGTTGACTTTTGAATCCCTCTTTGCCCTATATTGCCTTAATGCCTTTTGTGCCCTGTATTACCCTCAATTGCCCTATCCGTACTTTCCCCTTTCACCTTAAACCTTTCACCCTTCCACCCCTCATATCCCTTCGTATCCCTTACTCCTCCTTGTATCTTGTAATCTGTAAGAGGCTGTGTCGCAATTCAAAAATTTGCTAATTTGTAGCGGTTTGACCCATGATTTACATCAGGGCAAGTTTATCAAACCCTATCAAATTTCATTACTTTTTAATT
>CBFGJQ010000089.1:0-4750 GCA_965649095.1 Caldifarciminota bacterium
CCTCGCACTATCACGAGGGAAATAGACCGAACCCGGGGGATTGGATTTGAAGGATGCCATCCCTAAATCCACTGTGCCTGAAGTAATATCAAGTTTAAACCGGTAGTTACCCGGAGTCAACCATATATCGGCACTCTTCACCACATCAGCCGCAGGCCAGGAATACGGTCCGTTATTCCCTACAACAAGGTCGCCAGCACTATTATCGTATTCAACATCTGCCGCATAGGGTCCTGAGCCGTTATCCCACTGATCAAGCCTTACACCTCCCCAGCCTAAAGGTGCATGGTGATAATCCGCGACAACAAATCCAACCCTTTGTTGAGTGCCCTCAGATTTTGAAGAGGCAACCAAATTCCCGGGGATAAATACCGTATCCTTATAAAGATCTATGTACCACTTGCATAGTGAAGCGTCTGTTTGTGTTGAGCGAACTCCAACCACCCCCCATTTATTCTTGGTTTGATTGTATTTTGCCAGCGTATCATTGGGAAGGCGCACTGTATCATCATCAGCTAAAAGAAGTAAGGGTGTTGCTTGGATGATGATTCTAAAATTGGCGGTATTTGTATTCCTTGCCCAGACAACGAGGCCAAATCGGCCTGGAGTTTCGACGACATACTTAAAATTCTCATCACCCCCATTGCCAGCGTTGTCTGCTCTGGCAAGAGCTCGAGTTGCCGGAAAGTAATTTGTGTCATCCATACCAGGCTCAAGACCATAAAGGGCAAAACCCAGATCCGCAGTTCCAGAAGTGATATCAAGGGTGAATTGATAATTTCCATAACCGAGTTCAACATCCCAGACCTCAACCACATCACCACCAGGCCAGGAAAATCCACTATTGGTACCCACAATAAGAGAATCATCCGAATCTTCATATTCTACAGTCCCTGTCGCCGTAGAAGAACCATACACCCAAACACCTTCCCAACCAGTAGGTGCGCGGTTGTAATTTATCACCGCAAAATTTACATAACCGGCGCTACTGTAGGAGCCTGCTTTAAGTGAATCTGCAGTAAAGAGTGTATCACTATAAAAGTCCAGCCACCAGTACACTGATGAGAGATTAGGTCTTATCCCCACCACTCCCCAACGCGCGGTAGTCTGGTTGAGTTTGTATTTAGCACTGCTAAGTGGAGTGGTATAAGTTTGCTCCTCCACGAGCTCTGGCAGTTGCCCATAGCCCAGATGGAACGTACAGCAGAGAAAGAATCCAAGCAAAATTAGTTGCTTTGTACCCATAAAACCTCCTTTTTTGGTTTACTCACCAATTTATTTTTAATAGATTACTAACTTCCATACTTTGTCTATCTTTCTGCTCCTTATTTGGATGAAAATCACCCCTTTCCTTGAATATATTTTTCTCAAATCCAATTGGTTATCCGCTTCGCGGATGGTTTTGCTCAATACCTTCCTTCCCAAGACATCAAAGAGCACAATTTGCACACTGCCTTCGCACCTCGGAAGATGGAGATTGCCAGCGAAATCGATCCGGATATTGTTTTTATCAGAAGAGGATAAAATTTTTTCTTCAATATTCGTGACACCTTGAATAATGGTTATGAATGTATCCGCATTGATTGCATAAAGTCTGTTGCCTGGCCCATTGGGCCAGATTACTTTGAGTGAATCAATTGTTGTATTATTACCCAGCCCAAAGTGCAAGAGAATTGTGGCATTGTTGACCCTCACCGCCACCAACTTCCCTTAACTGTGTCTTGCCGTCGGGTGTGAATACAAAAATCTTCGCGCCAATACCAGCATAATTACTTTCCACGCCAACGAGTTTCACCTCAAGCCAGTGTAAATCATTACCGCCATCGTTCCTTTTAAGGGAATAACCATTATGCCCAACAATAAATGCGTCCAGGTCGCCATCGCGGTCATAATCGGACCAGGAGGCGGCAAAGATATCGGATGGTCTTGTGATATTTACACCACCGGCAACATTTAGAAATGGTGCACCAGAACCATTATTCCGAAACAGACGGTTGTCATAAACATGATTTGTGGTAAAGATATCTAAATCTCCATCATTATCGTAGTCAATCCATTTGCAGGTGCGGCCATCACCGACATCAGAAACGCCATAAGTAGATGTAACATCACTGAAGGTCCCATTTCCATTATTACGATAAAAGGTGTTATGTTGCTGTATTATTAAATCAAGCCCGGTGATGTTATTCGTAACATAAAGATCTAAGTCCAGATCATTGTCAAAATCACCCCAGGTCGCCCCTTGGGAATTTTGGACATCACCCACGCCTGCCGAAGATGTAACATCGGTGAATGTTCCATCACCGTTATTTTTGTAAAGTTTGTTCTCGCCGTTTCGGACAATGTATAGATCCGGAAACCTATCATTATTATAATCCCCCCAAATACCTGATTGTCCACCAAAAGGAAATGTCCAGGCGAGTGTGAAATTAACACCATTGTTGTTTTTATAGAGTAGGGTTGAATACAAGCCGATAATCAGCACATCCAAAAACCCATCACAATCATAATCTATAAAGAGCCCACGGTTGCCACCAACCGAAAGTCCTGAACCACTGTCAACCTCAGTAAACGAAGTATCGCCGTTATTCAAAAAAAGAAGCGGAGGACCAGAACTATGGTCTAATGCAAGAATATCAAGGAAAGAATCATTATTATAATCACCCGATGCCAGTGACCTTAAATCCCCTATGAATCCTGATTGGACCGTTTTATCATTGAATGTGCCATCCTTGTTGTTGATAAAGAAATAACACTGTTCTCTCCCCGTAGGGTTAAAGAGAAGGTCAGGGAAATTGTCATTGTTTGCGTCAAAGAGAATACAGGCGTCCCCCACACCCCAGGGAACTGTAATGCCGGCACTATCCGCAATATCCTTGAAAGTAAGAGTCCAAGCTGATGAACAAAAGATAATTAGTAAGATAATATTTCTCATCTTGTAATCACCAGCTTCCGGGTCTCATTCAACCCTTTGGTCTTCAAATTCACAAAATAGACACCCTGGACAAATTTGTCGGTGGGGAGTTTGAGCATCGAATTTTTCGTCTTGGCCGTTCCGGTCGTATTCCAGACAGTGCGGCCACTAACATCATAGAAGGTAACTTCATAAGGGGTCAATTCAGGTAGAGGGACGATTAAGTTTAAGATATTATTGGTTACGACACTGGGATAGACCTGGAATCCAGATGAATGAGGCAACCCTGGTGAGACCTTTTCAGCAACTGAAAAGTCGGAATAATTTTCAAGAATTAAAATAGGCGCGTACAGGAGAAGGGCATAGACATAATTGGGGGGGGGTTGCCCAAACATCCCATATCCACCAGGAAAGATTGTAATAGCCATCAATCAATAATGTGTCTCTATCATTATCATCTAGACGAGTGAGAACGAAAGAGAGGAGAAGGGTATCAGCCACATAGACAAAATTGCCCTGCGTATGAACCCGCCTTGCCCACCCTGCCTCGTCTAATTCATCGTAGCGTGCAACGAGTGATGGATTTAGAGGGTCTGCAACATTGAGGACGAGTAAGGGGGTATTCTGCCAGTCTGAGATATATGCCAGTGTGTCTTTTACAAAGAGTCCTTCAGCTTCATTATATGCATCGCCAGTACAAAAACCAGAGATAATCGGGAGGAAGCCGCTCGGATGCCCGGCAGCCACAATTTTGAAGTCGTTGTTACCTACCATTCCACCCATCCCTATGTCGGCAATACCTGAAACATAGAAAAGGAGTGTATCGTTATCACGCATGAACAATTCTCTAAGTGCGAATGTATCATATACCGTTCCGATTTCTTGACATTCGGGTAGGGTTAAGACCTTTGTGTAGGAGGCCCCCTGCCAGGCAAGCGGAACAAAGGCAACATCCTTGTTTAAGTAAGGATTAAATTTTACAAGGGGAGCACCACTCATCCCATAACCTACCCAGGTGACAGTTCTAACATTGGTGGGATTGTGCGGGTCAGAAATATCAACAAATACGAAGTTGGAATAGAAAGTACCGGGTGGAAATTCAAGGGCCGCAATGCTGATGAACATTGTGTCCCCTTTTACCATTCCGCCCGGGGAAAATTGGGACTCATAATCTCCAACATAGGGATACCAGTAGCCGATCATCTGAGGCTGATGAAGATCTGAGATATCCAATATTACCAATCCGCCCGTTTCTTCCACAAAAAATAGTAGACTATCGTGGCCCTCTGCGGTCTGGATACTGGACCATGGAAGATAATGTGGCAATATCATTCCCGTATCTACTTGGGGAGAAAAAGGATATGTATTATCTAACAAACGATAACTGAATCCCGCCTGAAAGATAGTATCACCATTGGCGCTGATATCAAGGCCAAAGGTTGTGTAAGGAAGTTCGTTCACGAAATACGGATTTGTGGGGTTAGAAATATCTACAACCATAAGCCCTTGTGTGTATCCGGCTCCCCAATAGGCATAATTAGAGTCCGGATGGATTAGAATCCGCCACCCCTGAGCTATGCCATCAACAACACTACCAACACTTACCGGATTTGAAGGATTTGAGATATTAAAAATCTCCATTCCATAATTCCTTGCTGCAACATAGAGAAGGGTATCTCTGATTGCGAGGTCGGTTATATAACCTCCCCATTGCGCTCCTTTGGATAATGTATCAGTATCAAGCACCGTTAGATTATTGGGGTCGAATGTATAGATGCGACCAAAGTAAAAAGGAAAACTAAAGTCAACATATGCCGCGACATATAAAACTCCATC